>NC_014209.1:1377500-1677500 GCF_000092965.1 Thermoanaerobacter mathranii subsp. mathranii str. A3 | reverse complement strand
GAAATGGAAGGTGAATTTGCAGGCATGGTATTTCAAGATAGCGACGTGTATAAGTGGTTGGAGGCGGTAAGCTATAGTCTTGCTGTTTACCCTGACCCTGAGTTAGAAAAGATTGCTGATGAGGTAATAGATTTAATTGCCAGAGCACAGCAGAGTGATGGATATTTAAACACATATTTTATCATCAAAGAACCCGATAAAAAATGGACGAATTTAAGAGACTCCCATGAGCTTTATTGCGCGGGTCATTTGATAGAGGCTGCTGTGGCCTATTATGAAGCAACAGGCAAGAAAAAACTGCTGGATGTAGCATGCCGGTTTGCTGATCATATAGACTCTATTTTTGGACCAGAACCAGGCAAGAAAAGAGGGTATCCTGGACATGAAGAGATTGAGCTAGCATTAGTTAAACTTTACAGAGTTACTGGTGAAGAGAAATATTTAAGGCTTAGCAAGTATTTCATTGATGAACGAGGGGAAAAGCCTCTTTATTTTGAAATAGAGGCAAAAGCAAGAGGAGATGAGTGGGATGAGCAGTGGGCAAGTTATTTTCAGGTGCATTTACCTGTGAGAGAACAGACCAGCGCAGAAGGGCATGCTGTCAGAGCGGCTTACTTATACTCTGGCATGGTTGACGTAGCTGTGGAAACTGGCGATGAAAGCCTGATTCAAGCGTGCAAGAAATTGTGGGATAACATAACGACTAAGAGGATGTACATCACAGGTGGCATTGGCTCTTCCTCTTTCGGCGAGGCATTTACCTTTGACTTCGATTTACCAAATGATACGGTCTACGCTGAGACATGTGCAGCGATAGGTCTTGTGTTTTTTGCCCATAGGATGTTGCAGATTGACCCTGATAGGCGTTATGCCGATGTTATGGAAAGAGCGTTATACAATTCAGTTATTAGCGGTATGTCATTAGACGGGAAGAAATATTTCTATGTAAATCCTCTGGAAGTATGGCCTGAGGCGTGCGAGAAAAATAAAGTTAAAGCTCATGTAAAGTACACCAGACAGCCATGGTTTAAGTGTGCTTGTTGTCCTCCTAATTTGGCAAGATTGTTAGCTTCATTAGGTAAGTATATTTATTCTATCCGAGATAATGAGTTATATGTACACCTCTATGTAGACAGCGAGGTGCAGACCAAAATTTCGGAAAATGAAGTGAAAGTAAGACAAGAGACCGAGTATCCGTGGGATGGCAGAATAGTTATAAATATTTTGCCTGAAAGAGAGTTAGATTTTACGCTAGCATTGAGAATTCCCGGATGGTGCAAAGATGCAAAAGTCAGTGTCAATGGAGAAGAGATAGATATAAGCGGCATAATGGATAAGGGTTATGCAAAAATAAAACGACTTTGGAAGCCAGGTGATAGGATAGAGTTGCTCCTTTCAATGACTGTAATGAGGGTGAAAGCGAATCCCAATGTAAGAGAAGATGAAGGAAGAGTTGCTATACAGAGGGGGCCTGTAATTTACTGTCTTGAGGAAATGGATAATGGTCCGAACTTGAACAATATAGTGTTACCTAAAGAATGTAAATTTGAGGTAAAATACGAAAAAGATCTATTAAACGGTGTGTGTGTAATAGAGACAGAGGCAGAACGAGAAGATTATGGGTCATGGGGAGAAGAGCTTTATAAGGTAGATGTTAATGTATCGTATAAGCCCGTGAGAATAAAATTTATACCGTATTTTGCATGGGCGAACCGTGCACCGGGTGAAATGATGGTATGGGTAAGGGAAAAGTAAAATTACTAGAAGGGGTTTTAATGTGTTTAATCAAGAAGGTAGAAATATAGGTTTAAATGGCAAAGGAACAAGTTTTTGTATATTGATAAAGTATATAAAACCTAAGATAGTTTTATATTTATTTGTCTAAGTTTTAGAAATAAATTTTTTAAAAACAAAGAAGGAATTTTGAATAAAATGTAGAATATATTAATTATAAATGTACGTACATCTAATATCATGATAATTAAAATATACGAACAACAAAATAACAAATCAAAGGGAGGATTTATTATGCAAACCAAGAAAAAGCCGCAAATAGGATTTTTAGGCATTATGCAAGAGTTGTACGATGATATGTTACCAGGCATTACTGAAAGACAAGAAAAATATGCAAGAGAAGTTATAGAACAACTTCAAGATGTTGCCGATTTTCATTTTCCTAAAGCAGCAAAGAATAGACAGGACATTGAACATATTGTGAAAGAATTTAATGAAAAAGACCTTGATGGTATTATGATAGTAATGCTTACGTATGGACCTGCTACAAATATTGTTAATGCACTAAGGAATAATAAACTACCTATTATGCTTGCGAACATTCAACCTGTTCCGACAGTAACAGAGGATTGGGATATGGGAGATTTGACATACAATCAAGGTGTTCACGGTGCCCAAGATACAGCAAATGCCATTTTAAGGATGGGAATTAAGTGTCCTATTATTACAGAAGAATGGCATTCAGAAGAATTTAAAAAATTTGTTGGAGATTGGGCTAAAGCTGTGCAGACAATTAAAGCATTGCGAAACATGAAAATAGCGCAGTTTGGAAGAATGCATGGAATGTATGATATTTTGGGAGATGATGCAGCCTTTACAAGAAAAATAGGTCCGCAAATTAATCAAGAATACATTGGCGAAGTTTATAGATATATGGAAACTGCGACAGAAGAGGAGATTAATGCGGTTATTGAAGAGAATAGAAAGAATTTTTATATCGATCCAAATCTTAGCGAAGAAAGCCATAGATATGCTGCAAGATTACAAATTGGATTTAAAAAATTTCTTATTAATAAAGGATATGACGGATTTACTGCGCATTTCGATGTGTTTAAAGGAGATGGAAGATTCAAGCAAATTCCAATGATGGCTGCGTCAAATTTAATGGCTGAAGGATATGGATATGCAGCAGAGGGTGATGCTGTAACTGCAAGTTTGGTTGCGGCAGGTCATGTATTGATAGGAGATGCACATTTTACTGAGATGTACGCTATGGATTTTAAGAGAAATTCAATTTTAATGAGCCATATGGGCGAAGGTAACTGGAAAATAGCAAGAAAGGATAGACCGATTAAACTTATTGATAGAGAACTGGGCATTGGAAAACTTGATAATCCGCCGACAATTGTGTTTATGGCACAACCTGGGCCAGCAACTCTTGTTTCTTTAGTATCCTTAGAAGGAGAAAGATATAGGTTAGTTGTGTCAAAAGGAGAAATTCTGGATACAGAAGAAGCAAAGTATATTGAAATGCCATATTTCCACTTTAGACCTTCAACAGGTGTGAAGGCATGTCTTGATGGATGGCTTACAAATGGAGGAACACATCATGAATGTTTAAATCTAGGTGATAACACACGGAGATGGAAAATATTATGTAACCTCTTGGACATTGAATATGTAGAAGTATAGGGGGATGAAAAATGGCAAAGTATTCAATTGGAATAGATTACGGGACAGAGTCTGCAAGGGCTCTGCTCCTTAATCTTGAGACGGGAGAAGAAGTAGCTACTTCTGTAATGAATTATCCCCATGGCGTGATGGATGAAGAACTTCCTGATGGAACAAAACTTCCACAAGATTGGGCATTACAACATCCAGATGACTATATTGAAGTTTTAAAGAAAATAGTACCTGATGTAATAAATCAGGCAGGTATAGACAAAGCTGATGTAATAGGCTTAGGCATAGATTTTACAGCTTGTACTATGTTGCCTATAAAAAAAGATGGAACTCCTCTTTGTGACATCCCCCAGTACAAATCGAACCCTCATTCATATGTTAAGTTATGGAAACATCATGCTGCGCAACCTGAAGCAAACAAATTGAATGAAATAGCATCACAAAGGGGTGAGGATTTTTTAGCAAGGTATGGAGGAAAAATATCTTCAGAATGGCTCATACCCAAAATATGGCAAATATTAAATGAAGCGCCAGATATCTATGAAGAAGCTGATAAATTTATTGAAGCTACTGATTGGGTTGTTATGAAGCTAACAGGTAATGAAAGGCGAAATAGCTGTACTGCAGGCTATAAAGCGATTTGGCACAAAAGAAAGGGGTATCCTTCCAAAGATTTCTTTCGAGCATTAGATGAGAGGCTTGAAAATTTGGTAGAAGAAAAATTATCTAAAGATATATATCCATTAGGTACAAAAGCAGGGGAATTGACGCCTGAAATGGCAAAAATAATGGGCTTAAACCCGGGAGTAGCGGTTGCTGTAGGCAATGTTGATGCTCATGTTTCAGTACCAGCAGTAGGAGTTACATCGCCAGGGAAAATGGTAATGGTAATGGGAACTTCGATTTGCCATTTGGTGTTAGATGATAAAGAAGTAGAGGTCCCAGGCATGTGTGGCGTTGTAGAAGATGGAATTATACCAGGCTTTTATGGATATGAAGCAGGACAATCTGCGGTTGGCGACATCTTTGCCTGGTTTGTTGATAATTGTGTGCCGTACGAATACAAAATTGAAGCAGAAAAAAGAGGGATAAGTATTCACGAGTTATTAACAGAAAAAGCCGCAAAGCTAAAACCCGGAGAAAGTGGCCTCTTGGCGATTGACTGGTGGAACGGAAACAGGTCAGTACTAGTAGATGCAGACCTTACTGGTGTAATATTAGGAATGACTTTAACTACGAAACCTGAGGAGATATACAGAGCATTAATCGAAGCAACAGCTTTTGGGACGAGGATGATAATTGATACTTTTAATCAAAATGGAGTAAGTATTAGTGAACTGTACGCTTGTGGAGGACTTCCTGAAAAAAATCCTATGCTTATGCAAATCTATGCTGATGTTACAAATCTCGAAATTAAAGTATCAAAATCTTCACAAACACCAGCACTTGGTGCAGCAATGTTTGGAGCAGTTGCAGCAGGTAAAGCAAAAGGAGGGTTTGATAGTATATTTGAAGCGGCACGAGTAATACCCAAGCTAAAGGAAGAAACATACAATCCAATACCTGAAAATGTTGAAATATATGATAAATTATTTGAAGAATACAAACTTCTTCATGACTATTTTGGCAGAGGTATAAATAATGTAATGAAAAGGCTAAAAGCCTTAAAAGAGGGGGTTTCCAATGTTAGAGAAGCTTAAAGAACGAGTATACAAAATGAATATGATGTTGCCGAAAAATAATCTTGTTACAATGACAAGTGGGAATGTCAGTGGAAGAGATGTTGAAACAGGATATGTAGTTATAAAACCAAGCGGGATTCCTTATGAAGAAATGCAACCAGAGGATATGGTTGTGGTTGACCTTAATGGTAATATAATAGAAGGAAAATGGAAACCTTCTGTAGATACTGCAACACATTTGTATATATACCGACATCGTAGTGATGTTAATGGAATAGTTCATACACATTCTCCTTATGCTACAAGCTTTGCTGCTTTGGGGAAACCTATACCGGTGTATCTGACAGCAATTGCAGATGAATTTGGAGGGCCAATACCGGTTGGCCCATATGCAAAAATTGGTGGAGAAGAAATAGGGGAGGCGGTAATAAAATATATTGGTCGAAGTCCAGCAATACTTATGAAAAATCATGGAGTTTTTACGATAGGGAAGACTCCAGAGGAGGCAGTAAAGGCAGCAGTGATGCTTGAAGATGTAGCAAAGACAGTTCATTTAGCATTGCTACTTGGCGAGCCAGAGGAAATTCCTGAAGAAGAGGTAAAAAGAGCTCATGAAAGATATATGACAAAATATGGACAAAATTAAATTACGATAAATTTTATTATAGATACCTGATACTTATAAGGAATTATAATGGTATCAGGTATCTTTCTTAATATTTATATTTAAGATGAAAAATAAAAATGTTATAATAATATGCGGAAATTAATTTTTTAAAAACTATTCTTGATAATCGGGAAGGATGTTTAATCGTGGCAGAAAATTTACCTAAATATCAGCAACTTAAAGAATTTATAATTAGGTATATAGTCGAGAACAACTTAAATGCTCATGACCCTCTTTTTACTGAAAATGAACTCGCAGCTAAGTTTAACATGAGCAGGCATACTGTTAGAAAAGCGCTCGACGAACTTGAAAATGAAGGATGGATTTACAGAAAGCAAGGAGTAGGCACTTTTTGTGCTGACAGGTCTGTGATAAAGAAAATAGACGACAAAAATATTGCAGTAATAACCACATATGTAAGTGATTATATTTTTCCAAGAATAATAAAAGGTATTGACCAAGTTTTAACAAAAGAAGGTTATACAATATTACTATATAATACAAACAATAAAATCGAAAAAGAAATTGATATTTTAGAAAATATTATGACAAAAAATATTAAAGGAGTTATTATTGAACCGACGAAAAGTGCCCTTCCCCATATAAATATTGACTATTTTGAGCAGTTAAAAAGGCGAGGAATTCCGTATATTTTTATAAATAGTTATTATGAAGAATTAAAACCTTCATATATCATCCAAGATGATGAAGGAGGAGGCTTTGTTGTTACAGAGCATCTTATACAATTAGGTCATCGTAATATTTTAGGCATATTTAAAAGCGATGATAATCAAGGATTAAATAGATATAAAGGGTATATTAGAGCATTAAGACAATACGGCATAAAAATTAGAGAAGATAATATTGTATGGTATACAACTGAAGAAATGAGAACTAAACCGCAAGAAATGGTCAAAAAAATATTTGAAGGCACAGGTGACAAGCCATCAGCTATAGTTTGCTACAATGACCAAATTGCAATGTGGGTGATAGAGGCTTTAAGAAATTTGGGTTTAACTGTACCAAATGATGTATCAATTGTAGGGTTTGATGATTCTGATTATGCAGTATTATCGGATATTAAATTAACTACAATAGTTCATCCTAAAGAAGAGATGGGAAGACAAGCTGCAAAAGCGTTGTTTAAACTGATGGAAATGGGAAATAAAGCATTTGAAAATCCTATAACTATATGTGTGAAACCTGAATTAAAAATAAGAACATCAGCTAAAAGCATTGAAGCGAAAGAAGTGAAAGTATGAAAAATTTAATGCCTATAAAAGAAATTGTCATAAAAGAAGGAGCAATTAATGATTTAACGCCCATAATCAATAAAATAGGTGTAAATTCTAAAATAATGATCGTTTGTGATAATAATACCTATAAAGTAGCCGCAAAAGAGATAATAGAGCGATTAGAAAGTAACAATTTTTTTGTTACCAAGTGTGTGTTAGAACGTGACAGTTTACTCATACCTGATGAATATAGCTTAGGAGAAGTTCTTATAAACTTAGACAAAGATACCGAATTTTTATTAGCTGTTGGTTCAGGAACTATAAATGACTTAGTGAGGTTTGTAAGTTTTAAAGTGGGTAAGCCTTATGGAATTGTTGCAACAGCACCTTCCATGGATGGCTATGCCTCTTCTGTTTCGCCTTTAATTGTCAAAGGTTTTAAGCGGACATACTCAGCAATATATCCTGAGATTATAATAGGAGATATTGATATAATTTCTCAAGCTCCATATGAGATGATAACAGCTGGCTTTGGCGATGTGATTGGGAAATATACTTCTCTTGCAGATTGGTATATAAGCAGTGTAATAACAGGCGAAACTTATTCAGATGACATAGCAGCTATGGTAAAGGAATCGATAAATAAATGCGTTGATGCTTCGACAGGAATTCTGAGAAGAGACAAAAAATCGATTAAAGAATTGATGGAGGCACTTATTATTTCAGGAATTGCAATGCTTAAATTTGGCAATTCTCGCCCTGCATCTGGCGCAGAACATCACTTATCACATTATTTAGAGATGAAAGAAATATTATCTAAAAATGAATACCATCTTCATGGGACAAAAGTCGGCATAACAAGCATTATTATTTCAGAAATTTATCATTACATATTTTCATTTACAGTAGACGATATTAAAAAGTTTATGTCAAAAAAACTTTCACTAAATCGTGACGAATTTGAAGCGAGGATAAAAAATGCATATGGTGCTATAGCTAACGAAGTGCTGAGTAATTTAAATTATTTTTATATAGATGAGATAAAAAGAAAACAAAGACAAGAGAGGATACTTGAAAAGTGGGGACATATGAGAAATTGGGTAAAAATAAATGTTCCTGAGGCAGTAACCATTCGGGATTTATTACGGAGAATAGGTGCTCCATCTAAATTAAATGAAATAGGAGTAAATGAAGTTTTACTTTACGATATGTTAAATAATGCTAAAGAAATAAGAAAAAATTATACAATATTAAGACTTGCAGAAGATATAAATTTTCCTGTGGAAAAATTATTTGAAAAAGTTAAAAAATTTTTAAGTACAGTTTAAAAATGAATAACCCTTAATTTCCACAAGATAAAAGATGCCTTTTAATTTGTGAAAATTAGATATATAATAGAAATAAATAAAATAATAACGGAGGGGTAAATATGAAGTTTTTCCTTGATACAGCTAATGTAGACGAAATAAGAGAAGCTAATGCATTAGGTGTAATATCAGGTGTTACTACAAACCCATCTCTTATTGCTAAAGAAGGAAGAGATTTTAAGGAAGTAGTAAAAGAAATTACTCAAATTGTAGATGGTCCTATAAGTGCAGAAGTTATAAGTGATGACAGTGAGGGCATGATTAGAGAGGCAAGAGAGCTTGCAAAGATACATAAAAATATAGTAATAAAAATTCCTATGACGGCTGAAGGGCTAAAAGCAGTAAATGTCCTTTCAAAAGAAGGAATTAAAACAAATGTGACGTTAATATTTACAGCAAATCAAGCATTACTGGCAGCTCGTGCAGGTGCGACATACGTAAGTCCTTTTGTAGGAAGGCTTGATGATATAAATACAGATGGCTTGCAGATTATTGAGGATATTGTTACGATATTCAATAATTACGACATAGATACAGAGATAATAACTGCAAGTGTAAGACATCCTATACATGTTTTACAGGCAGCAAAACTAGGTGCACATATAGCTACAGTACCGTATAAGGTGCTTATGCAAATGGTAAAACATCCGTTAACAGATGCAGGAATAGAAAGGTTCAAAGAGGATTGGAGAAAAGCTGGGCTCAAAATATGAATTGATAAAAAAGCAGGGTAGAATTAGGAAATCTATCCTGCTTTTTAAGTTATTTAAGAGTAATTTTGAGAATATAGATAGTAAGAGGTGGTAAATGTGAGAAAGCCTTTTACTACTTTGTTATATTTGCTAGTGATATTTTTTCTTATATATTGGCCTTATTACATGAATCTTTATGAAAAAGGACAAATGCAAGACAAAAAACATGAAGAAGAAGAGTTTAGAGGGATAATAACTTTTTGGGATTTTCCTCATCCATCAATAGAAGATCCCGGAGGATTTGAATTTATAAAAAGAAAAATAGAAGTCTTTCAGTACAAATACCCGGGTGTTGTCATAGATTTTGAGCCTCTTTCATACGAAAACGGATATAAAAAACTGATTAATTCTTCTAAAGAGGGTTCTTTGCCAGATATTTTACCTGTTGGTGCAGACTTTTACTTTATTTCAAATGGTTATTTAAGCCCTATCACTAAATACATTGACGAAGAATTAAAAAAACAGTACAAAGAAGGTGTTATTGATGCTTTAAAGTATAAAGGCAATATTTATGGTATGCCTTTGGGAATGTATACTAATGTGCTTTTTTTAAATGTGGATATGTTTTATGAAAAAGAAATTAAACTTCCTGAAAACGGTGAGTGGAATTACGAAGAATTTATGGATAGTATGATAAAATTGACTTATAGTGAAGGTAAACAGGATAAAAAATTCTTTTATGGATTAGGTATTTCTCTTACACCTGATAATTATAATTTGTGGGGGTTTTTACTTTTAGATGGTGCGAGAGTTTTTGACGAAGAAAAGTATTCTTTTTTTGGGCCTCAAGCCGTTTCAGGAGTGGAAAAAGTTTTGGATTTATTCAATAAATATAAGGTTGTCAATCCTGTCTCACTTGAGGGAGACAGAGAAAAGTTGTGGCAAGACTTTATTACTACTAAAAACACTGCTGTATTAGTAGAGGAGAGCTATAAAATAGCACAACTTAAAAATTTACAGTCAAAAGGAAAACTGTTTGAGTTTGATGTAGCAATGTACCCCGAAGGGGAAAGTGGCATACCATTAACTTTATCACCTAAAATATATGCCTATGGCATAAAGAAGGAAAAAAATGAAAAAAAACTTGAGATGGAGTATAAATTTATAAAGTTTCTTACAGAAGACCAACAAAAGGCGATTGAATTAGGTTATGTACCAGTTAAAAAAGATAAAATTATTGAAGATGACAAAATGAAAGTAATTGAATTAGCTACTAAATATACAAATGCCATCCCACAAATTGAAGGATGGGGAAAAATAAACAACACAGTGATATCGAAAATAAAAGAAGGAATAAAAAATAACAAAAATGCTTTTGATATAACAGAGGAAATAAAAAATAGTGTAAATCAGTTGGTACAACAAAAGTAAGGGGAATTATTTTTACTTTTTTACTGTGTCATAATATCTAAGAGTATCTCTTAATATTTCCTGGGCTATTGGCGCGGCTACTTCTCCTCCCATATAACCATTTTGTGTTGGATTTTTAACAACAACTAGTACTGCAATTTTTGGGTTTTCGACTGGAGCAAATCCAGCAAACGAGGCTATGTATTTTCCTGGAGCATAATTTTCCGTTGTACCTGTTTTTCCACCTACTGTATAGCCAGGTACTTGTGCTGCCTGAGCAGTACCTTCTGTCACTGTTTTTTCAAGTATATGTCTCATTGTATCGGAAGTTTCTTTAGAGATAACTTGTCTAACTATTTGAGGCTTATATTCTTTAATTATTTTATCACCGTTTTCGATATATTTTACAATATATGGAACCATGAGGTTGCCACCGTTTATCACGGCGGAAAAAGCTGTAATCATTTGGATTGGAGTTACAGCAATTCCTTGGCCAAAGGACATAGTAGCGAGGTCCACAGGATATATTTTTGATTTTGGTAAAATCATTCCACTGGCTTCGCCAGGAAGCTCAATTCCGGTAGGGGAACCGAAGCCAAAAGCTTTTATGTATTTATAAAAAGCATCAACACCTAATCTTTCAACTATTTGGATAAAAACGGTATCACTTGATTTTTCAATAGCTTGCGAAAAAGTTATGTCTCCTAAAACCGTCCAACTTCTAATTTTTCTACCGGTTACTACATAATAGCCAGGGTCATGGAATTTTTCCTCTGGTGTAACTACAGCTGATTCTAATGCTGCGGAAGCAGTTATTACTTTAAATACTGAACCAGGTTCGTAAATATCCGATACTGCAGGATTTCTCCAGTATTCCTGTGAAGGTACCTTTTGCGGATTATTTGGGTCAAAATCAGGTAAGTTAGCCATTGCAAGTATTTCACCTGTTTTTGGATTCATAACTATTGCTGTTATACCATCTTGCGGTTTATACTTTTCATAGCCATTTTTTATAGCTTTTTCTGTATAGCTTTGTATTACAGAATCAATTGTGAGGACAATATTATTCCCATTTGTAGGTTTGTAAAACTTGCTTGGAACTCCTATTTTTCTACCTTCTGCATCCACAAGAGTGATTTCACGACCAGGTACACCACTTAAATATTTGTCTAAAGAATATTCAAGGCCATACAAACCGTTGCCATCAATTCCTGTAAAACCTAATACTTGTGATAGCATTTTGCCGTTGGGATAATTTCTCATAAAAGTATCTTCTACATATATGCCTGGTATGTTAAGACTTCTTATTTTGTTGATATTTTCCAGAGGAATGGACCTGCCAAGTACAGCCCATTCTGAGTTTTTATTTGAAAGAATTTTATAAAGTGAGTCCTTGTCTATATTTAAGTATTTATAAAGTTCTTCTGAAGCTTTTTCTGGATTTTTTATAAATTTAGGAGCCGCAAATACATCTCCTGCTGGAACATTACAGGCAAGGATATTCCCGTTTACATCATAAATATTGCCCCGTTGAGGCTTTAATATGATATCAGCAGTACTTTGCCTTTCGACTGCCATGGCAAGTTTTGAAGAGTTTATACCCTGTATCCATATAAGCCTTGCAATAAGGGCGAAAATCATGATAGTGAAAAAGATAAATATGATAAAGGTTCGTTTTTTTACATATGATGTCAATTTTATTCTAACCCCTTTTTGTAAGGATTTTGTTTATACATTATAATTATACCATAGATATTGTGTGGTATAATTATATAAAAAGGATTAAAATGATTTTGCTTGATTAAATGCTTAGCAATTTGTGAGGTATTTTATTACAATTTTTAATGGAGGTTTTTTATTATTATGACAGAAGAAAGATTAAGAGAGAAACTCAGTAATTATAAAAAAGCTCTTTCACGTTTAGAAGAAGCTCTTAAAGAGGAAAAAGTAAACCAATATGTGTATGATTCTGTTATTAAGCGGTTTGAGTTTACTTATGAACTGGCGTGGAAACTGATGAAAGCATTTATAGAATACAAAGGTGGTAATGATGTTAAATTTCCAAGGGATATCTTTAAAGAGGCATTTGCAACAGGTATAGTTGAGGATGGTGAAGTGTGGCTTTCGATGATAAGAGACAGGAATCTTTCAAGCCATACTTATAATCAAGAAGGAGCGATTGAAATTTACAACCGTATTAAAAATTTCTATTGGGAACATCTTGAGAGTTTGGCAAAAACTATTGAAGGTGGAATTTGATAATGAAATTTGGGCTTAGTGATAAGTTAATTGATTCCCTCAAAGATATATTTAAAAAATATCCGCAAATAAAAAGAGTTGTTATTTATGGTTCTCGTGCAAGAGGAGACTTTAAACCAGCGTCAGATATTGATATAGCAATATTTAGTGAAGAAGACTTAAGCCCTGAGCTTTATTTTGAAGTGGATGAAGCAGTAGGGATTTATAAAGTAGATATTGTTGAAGTTGGAAGATTGCATAATGATAAGCTGCTTGAAAATATTTTAAAAGAGGGTATTGAGATATATAAACAAGAGAGTAGTTAAAGCTGTAAAATTATTTGGTTGGCAAAATATGCAAAGTTTATGGTTTGACGTAGATTTAAAAACAGTTTTTAACCTGTAGCCTTTTCACTTGTATTTTTGTTAATATATAAATTATTATAGGAAATAAAAAGTAGAATAAGGTGATGAAGCTCACCTAATTGCCGTGAAGGCTGATGGCTTCTACGCGCATTCGTAGAAGCCATTTTTGTTTATCTTGACAATAGAAGGAAGGATGGGATTTGCATGAAGTTAGAATTTATTCCATTGTATGAGGTTTTTGAAAAATATAAGGGAGGTTGTCCAATATGCAAGATTATAAAAGACGAAGAAAAAGCCTATTGTGAGCATTTGTTTGAAGATGAGGTTTTAAAAGACCCTGAAATGTATGTCAAAATAAGAGAGACAAATTTCTGCCATTATCATTTGGAATTATTGAATAATTCATATGATAAATTGGGTTTGGCAATTGCATTAAAAGAGAACGTCACTTATAAATTACAGCAAATTACGGAGAAAGGAAAATCTTTAAAGAAAAAAAGGAAAAAAGAAACAAAAAACAAATGCCTTGTTTGTGATTATTTAAGTGAAAGAGATAAATACCAGATGCATATATTGATAGATATTTTACATGCTGATAAAGAATTTGTTGAAAAGCATAGTGAAGGGCTGTCTAAATTGTGTTTTCATCACCTAAATATGTTTATGGAAGCTAAAAAGGATGTTACACCACAAATTGAGAAAATATTTAAAATAAATAAAGCGGCAATTGAAAAGAATATAAATGACCTTGAATGGTTTATAACAAAATTTGATTATAGATTTCATGATGAACCATGGTATGACTCCAAGGATTCGATTGAAAGAGCATTGAAATTATTGAGAGGTGGTTATTATGATTAGGATTTCTTTTGAAATTACTGATAGTTAAATCTGGCTCTAATGTTTTTAAGTCACGATTTGAATTTTCCCAAAAAGAAAAGGTAGAACGATTAGTTGAACAAATTAATAAAATAGCAAGATATTATAATATTAATAAGTTTCAAAAATGTCAACCGTATTATAAACGGTTGACATTTTATCAAAAAATTTATGTCAAACGGTTGACATATAAAAATTAATCAAGTATAATAAAAGTAAGTTAAAAAGATTTCAAAGAAAGGGGATTGTCATGAAAAGAAAAATTTTATCCATTATGTTGACGTTTGCATTGGTTTTTTCGCTCATGGCAGGCTGTGATACAAAAGGCAGCAATAATGGAGAAAGTAATAGTACTGTCACGGCAACAAAGACTGTAAAAATTACTTTGCTAAATTCTAAGGGGGAAATTCAGGCTCAATTAGAAGAGGCAGCTAAAGTTTTTACAAAAGAAAATCCAAATATTACTGTAGAAGTTATTCCTGCAGCGGCTGGTCAGTCACCTTTTGAAAAGGTTACCGCTATGTATGCATCTGGTAATGCACCGACAATGGCGATGCTGGATCCGGGTGATATAGCAAAATTCAAAGATAAATTTTTAGATCTAAGCGGAGAAAAATGGGTTGAGGATGCGATCGATTGGACTTTAAGTGTAGCCAGAGTAGATGGGAAGGTTATAGCATTCCCATTTGCAGTTGAAGGGTATGGGCTCATTTACAACAAAGCTGTATTAGATAAAGCTTATGGTGGAAACTTTGATCCGAGTTCTATAAGGACGAGAGATGCTTTGGAAGAAGCATTTAAAAAAGTAGAAGCAATTGGTGTCAAAGCTTTAGAAATTTCTCCAATGAATTGGTCTTTAGGCGCACACTTTCTGACAATAGCGTATGCTGCTCAATCGAAAGATCCTGCACAAGTAGCTCAATTTTTATCAGACTTAAAAGCTGGAAAAGTTGATTTGGCAAATAACAAAGTGTTTAATGGTTTAATGGATACTTTTGACATGATGAAAAAGTACAACATAGATAAAAATGATCCATTATCTCCGACTTATGATAGAGGACCAGAGCTTATTGGTAAAGGTGAAGTTGGATTTTGGTTTATGGGAAATTGGGCATGGCCACAGATAAAAGAATTTGATACTGCAAATGAACAATACGGCTTTATACCTGTGCCCATAAGCAATAATCCTGGGGATTATGGCAATTCACAGATAGCTGTAGGCCCATCGAAGTTTATAGGAATAGATAAGACACAGAACAATGCTGTTCAACAGGATGCCGCTAAGAAATTTTTGAATTGGTTAGTTTACAGCCAGACAGGACAGGATGCTCTTGTGAACAAAGCCAATGTTATACCTGCTTTTAAAAATATAACATTAGAGCCACAAGATCCTTTGGCTAAATCTATAGGACAATATATGAAGGAAAGTAATACATTAAAATTAGAGTTTAATACTATATTGCCACCAGACCACTGGTCAAAGTTAGGAGCTTCAATGCAAAAGTATTTGGCAGGCAAAATTGACAGAAAAGGCTTGATTGATGAAATAGAAAATTATTGGAAAAATGTTCAATAATATGTAAGGTTTGATTGAATAACGGATAGAATGTTATTGTCTATCCGTTATTCAATATAAAAGTGAAGGAGGATATGAATGTGAATCAAGAGAAAACTTTATTGGCTAAACTCAAAACGTACTTGATATTTGCAGGACCTACTACCTTTGCTTTTCTCACAGTAATAATATTACCGTTTTTATATGGAATATATTTAACTTTTACTGATTGGAATGGTATTTCTGCTACGCATGCTTTTGTAGGTTTTTCAAATTATTTACAAGCGTTTAATGATAAAGTGTTTTGGACATCTTTTTTATTGACATTAAAATATGTATTTTTCACAGTAATATTAATTAATGTCATAGCTTTTTTCTTGGCTTATATGTTAACGAGTGGCGTAAAAGGTCAAAATTTCTTTAGAGCAGGGTTTTTTACTCCAAATTTGATAGGCGGAATATTGTTAGGTTTTATATGGCAATTTATTTTTTCAAACATTTTAGTATATTTGGGAAAATCATATAATATACCAATTTTCTCAGGTTCTTGGCTATCAGATCCTGACAAAGCTTTTTGGGCTTTGGTTATTGTGACAGTTTGGCAGTATACTGGTTATATGATGGTAATATATATTTCAGGTTTTATGAATATACCGAGAGATTTGTTAGAGGCGGCAAGTATAGACGGTGCAAATTTTTATCAAAGATTAAAAAATGTAATACTTCCATTAATGGCGCCTTCTTTTACTATAAGTGTTTTTTTGACTTTACAACGAGGGTTTATGGTTTACGACATAAACTTGGCTTTGACAAATGGAGGGCCTTACAAAAGCACCGAGCTCATATCTCTTCATATATATAACACTGCTTTTTTAAGTCAACAGTATGGTATTGGTCAAGCAGAGGCGTTTTTTCTCTTTTTTGTGGTAGCGGCTGTCACGTTGCTTCAAGTGTATTTTAGCAAAAAGCTGGAGGTGGAAAACTAATGGAAAAAAATAATCGCCTACTTAACGGCATAAAGTTTTTTGCTTTAAGTGTTTTTTTGGTGCTTTATATATTTCCATTTTTTATAGTTTTAATTAATTCCTTTAAAGAGAGAAAGGAAATACTCCAAAATCCACTCAAGCTTTCGTCGGCGCTGAATTTAAGCAATTACATTGATGCTTTCACAAAAATGAATTATATGCATGCTTTTTTGAATTCTTTGATTATAACTGCTTTTAGTGTATTTTTGATTACATTGCTGTCATCAATGACCGCTTATATATTTGTGAGAAAAAAGTGGAAATTTAATCAGTTTATGTTCTTTTTTATGGTGGCATCTATGATTATTCCTTTTCAAGGGATAATGATACCCCTTGTAAAAATATATGGTTCTATCGGCATGATGAATAGCAAATGGGCATTGATTTATATGTATGTAGGTTTTGGTGCATCTTTGGCTGTATTTATGTATCACGGTTTTATAAAGAGTATACCACTGGAATTAGAAGAAGCTGCTATGATTGATGGAGCCGGTCAGCTTAAAACTTTTTTTACAATTGTTTTTCCACTTTTGAAGCCAGTAACAACAACAATAGCTATATTGGATATTTTGTGGATATGGAATGACTTTCTATTGCCATATTTAGTACTCATGGCGCCAGAGCAGAGAACTTTACCGCTTTCTGTTTTCTATTTTTATGGAACTTACACGATTGAATATGGGCCTGCTATGGCAGCTCTTATGTTAGCTACAATTCCTGTAATAATTGCATATTTACTAATGCAAAAGCAGATTATAGAAGGCGTTTTAAAGGGTTCAATAAAATAAAGGTCTGGAGGTAGTAGAATTGGAACTTAAAAATATAAATGATGCAAATAAGTATATTCAAGCAAATAAGAGTAGATTAAATTTACAGTATAGATTGAAATACCATCTAATGGGTGAATATGGTTGGATTAATGACCCTAATGGATTTATATATTACAAAGGTAATTACCATTTGTTTTATCAGCACAACCCTTATGAAGCAATTTGGGGTCCAATGCATTGGGGGCATGCGATTAGTAAGGATTTGGTTAAATGGACTTATCTTCCAATAGCGTTAGTGCCGGGAGATGATTTTGACAAAGATGGGTGTTTTTCAGGTAGTGCCATTGAAAAAGACGATATGTTATGTTTACTGTATACTGGACACATATATACAGGACCTGATAAGAGTAAAGATTATAAGCAGGTTCAAAATTTGGCTTACTCGAAAGATGGTATTAATTTCGTAAAATATAGTAAAAATCCTGTAATTGGAGAAAAGCAGATTCCAGAAGAAGCAAGTAAAAAGGATTTTAGAGACCCTAAAGTTTTTAAGAACGGACAGTATTATTACATGATGTTAGGTTCAAATGATGGGAAGGGACACGGGCAGGTATTATTGTATAAATCAACAAATTTAAAAGATTGGGATTTTGTAAATATACTTGCGAGAGGGAATGAAAACACAGGTTACAATTGGGAATGTCCTGATTTATTTGAATTACAAGGTAAGTATGTACTGATGGTATCTACAGAACATATAAAGACTAGAGGGAATGATTTTAATGGTACTCACTCATCTATATATTTTATTGGAGATTTAGACATAAACAAAGGGATATTTAAGTTTGATATTGATGGTTATCAACAGATTGACTATGGATTTGACTTTTATGCTCCACAAACTACTAGTGATAAATTCGGAAGAAGGCTTATGGTTGCATGGATGGATATGTGGGGGGAAGTTATGCCAACACAGGAAAGAGGCCATAATTGGGCTGGAGCCATGACATTACCAAGGGAAATTTTAATGGCTAATGGTAAATTATATTTTAGGCCGATTAAAGAAATAGAAAACTACAGAAAAAATCATTATAAGCTTACAAACTTAATGATAGATGGAGAAAAAAAGTTAGACACATATGGTGACTGTTATGAACTTGAAGTTGAGTTTGAGGGGGGTAAAGCAGAGGAATTTGGTTTAAAAATAAGAAAAGGAGACAATGAAGAAACTATTTTATCATATAAAAGAGATGAATCATTATTTATATTTGACCGCAATAAATCAGGTATAGGACCTAAAGGAGAAAGGAAAATAAATGTAGCTTTAAAAAATAATAAACTTAAACTCAGAGTATTTGTAGATGTAAGTTCAGTTGAGATATTTATTAATGATGGGGAAAAGGTAATGAGTGGAAGGATATATCCTAGCAAAGATTCGGTAAATATATCTGTATATTCCAAAGGGGAATGCAAAATTAATTATTTAAATAAATGGGATATTATTGTAGATTAAATTTATTGATAAATTTAAAGTGGGCGTTACCACAGTGTAAAATAAAATCTGTGTGGGGTGATTATAATGTATGATGTTGTAGCTTTAGGTGAGTTGCTGATTGATTTTACTCCTGCAGGGTTTTCTGATAATGGAAATACACTATTTGAAATGAATCCTGGGGGAGCACCTGCAAATGTGTTAACTGCTGTTACAAAATTAGGAGGAAAAGGTGCTTTTATAGGTAAAGTAGGTGATGACCAATTTGGATATTTTTTAAAAAAAGTACTTGAAAATAATCAAATTAACACAGATGGTTTAAAATTTACTAAAAAAGCAAATACAACTCTTGCTTTTGTACATCTTGATGACAAAGGAGACAGAAGTTTTACTTTTTATCGAAATCCGGGAGCTGACACGATGTTGGAAGAAGAAGATATTGACCTGAATTTAATAGAGAAAGGAAAAATATTTCATTTTGGGTCTTTATCTATGACAGATGAACCCTCAAAAAGTGCCACATTGAAAGCTGTTGAATATGCAAAACAAAATAAAAAAATTATTTCATATGACCCTAATTGGAGACCACCTTTATGGAAAAATGAAACTGTTGCGAAAAAAGAAATGGCTTTGGGATTACAATATGCAGATATAGTGAAATTATCTGAAGAAGAGTTACAATTTCTAACTGGAGAATCAAACTTGGAATATGGCAGCAAAATATTATTTGATATGGGGATAAAACTAGTTTTAGTAACTTTAGGAGCAAAAGGTTGTTATTATAGACATACATCGGGCACAGGACATATACCTGCATATCGTGTAAATGTGGTAGATACAACAGGAGCTGGAGATGCATTTTTAGGAGGAGTTCTTTATAATATATCAAAAATAAATTATCCTTTAGAAAAAATAAAAACTCAAGAACTCGAAAAAATTATTGAATTTGCTAATGCTACCGGTGGCCTGTGTACAACTAAAAGAGGAGCAATTCCTGCAATGCCAACGTTAGAAGAGGTAAAATATTTACTAGTACATGGTGTAAAATCGTTGTAAAATATGCCATTATGAAGACTTTAATTGTAATTACGATAAAGGTATAATAGAAGAGGAGATAAAAAGTAGTAATAGAAGGTGATAGACATGCCAACTATAAAAGACGTAGCGAAAAAAGCAGGAGTTACAGTTACGACTGTATCAAGGGTCTTAAATAACAGAGGTTATATAAGCGAGGTAACGAGAAAAAAAGTCTATGAGGCGATGAAAGAGTTAAATTACCAGCCTAACGAGTTAGCAAGGTCCTTATACAGAAAAAAATCCTATTTAATAGGTTTATTAATTCCCAATGTAGCGCACCCTTTTTTTGCAGAATTGACCGGTTATATAGAATATTATGCTTATCAAGAAGGTTATAAAATTTTGTTGTGCAATTCTGGGCAAGATAGTAGCAAGGAAAAAGAGTATATAGATATGCTGAAAAGGCATCAAGTTGATGGTATAATTATTGGCAGTCATACCTTAGAAGCAGAGCAATATTTAAATGTGAAACTTCCTATTGTGGCAATTGATAGATATTATTCCAATATACCTTATGTAGCTTCAGACAATTATAAAGGTGGAATTTTGGCTACAAAACTTTTAATACAAAAGGGATGTAAAAAAATTGCTCACATAAGCGGCCCATTGATTTTGAATACACCGGCAAATAATCGTTATAAAGCGTTCAAAGAGGTAGCAACACAAGAGAATGTTGAGTATTTTGTTGTAGAAACAAAGTTAAACAGGTTTGAGATAGAAGAATATAAAAAAATAGTAAGAGGCCTTTTTAAAGAACATCCAGACATTGACGGTATATTTGCCAGTGGCGATTTAATTGCTGCTTCTGTAATAAGTGTGGCTAAAGAGTTAAATAAAAAAATACCTCAAGATTTGAAAATTGTAGGTTATGATGATATAAATGTCGCTAATTTGGTAGTTCCATCTTTAACAACCGTAAGACAACCAATTAAAGAAATAGCAAGAAAAGCTATTGAACTTTTGTTACGCCAAATAGATGGAGAAAAAGTAGAAAAAGAAAATATTTTGCCTGTAACTTTGATGGAGAGGGAGACTACTTAATTTTGACCTCTCTTGACTTTTTTATTGAATTAAATGTATAATTTATGTGCTGGCCTAAATATTGACTCAAATGGAATATACCCCTGTATGGTATTTTGAAGGTGTAAAAAACTTGTAGCAATACTAGTATGGGGGTGAGAGGATGGAAAATCTACAAGATATAGCACACCAAATCTACCAAAAAACAGGGGTTATGACTTCCTCAAAAGATGTAGAGAAAATATTATCAGCTGCTGCAGCAACTCCGCATTTTTGGGAGATTATAACCTTATCTCAGAAACCTTTTTCGGTTGTAGCAGAAATAATTGAGATACTACGTCAAAAAAATCTGTTGGAAGTTGACAAAAGTGGAGATATAAAGTTTAATTCTAAAGGTTTAGAATATCTGGATAACCTTAAAATTGCTCCAACAAGAACATATACTTGCCCTCATTGTGAAGGAAGAGGAATAAATCTTTCTAAATTAGAAGACTTGATTAAAAAATTTGACCAAGTGACAGCAAATCGTCCAAAAGCTATTAGTGATTATGACCAAGGTTTTGTTACGACACAAACGGTAATGGGTAGAATAGCTCTCATGGCTGAAAGAGGAGATTTAGAAGGAAAGAAACTTTTAGTTTTAGGCGATGATGACCTTGTAAGTATAGCAGCAGGACTTTCGGGCATGCCAACTGAGATTATAGTGTTGGAAATAGATGATAGGTTAGTTGGGTATATCAATGAGATAGCAAATAAACATAATTTACCTATAAAAGCTATAAAATATGATTTTAGAGACAAATTACCAGAGGAATATGTAGGGTATTTTGATACTTTTATTACTGACCCGCCAGAAACAGTAGAGGCTTTGGAAATTTGCATAGGAAGAGGGATTTCTGCTCTTTCTAGAGAAGGGTGTGGTGGGTATTTCGGACTGACATTGATAGAGGCCTCATTGGAAAAGTGGAATGTTTTCCAGCAAATTTTAGCAAGCAAATTTAAAGTGGTAGTGACAGATATTATCCATGACTTTAATCATTATGTAAATTGGGATTATCTTTTAAATACAGTAGGTAAACAATATGAATTTGTGCAAGTAGAGCCAAGACTTAATTGGTACAGGTCTTCTATGTATCGCATAGAGACCTTAAAAGATTCAAAAGGAATTGAAAATGAAGATAAACCTTGTGAGCTGTATGTAGACGAAGAGGCTTTAATTTACAAAGGCGACAAAGCATAGGCTTCCACAATAATGTGGAGGCCTATATTTATTATCCAGTACAAGCACAGGACAAACTATAAAATCATATATAAGAAGGAGTATATAAAATTTCGTGAAAAGAGTGAGCACTATGAAAGAAGAAAAAGAAGGATTAAATGCTTATTTGCTTGTAATTACACTTTTGTTGATTCTTTATTTTGGTTTGGGTTATGCAAAACCTGAAGAGCCAGTGATAATAGTTTTTCCACTGCCAACAATATGACATAAACTCATAGGAGGAAAAAAGCATGTATTCATCAGGTAGTTTAGAATCCCAACTGAAAGATTTGCTATTAAAGCTAGGAATAAAAGAAAATAGCGAAGGGAAAGGCCAAAAAGGAAATAATGAGGAGGATAAAAACGAAGAAGATGAAGAACATCCTGTTGCAGGTGGAGGAAATGGCGATAAAGGCAATAGGGAAAATGGTGAAGAATATAACACAGGTGGAAAAGGAGGAGATGAAAAAGAGAGGAGAGTTTTAACCCCTTCACAGATAATGGTTATTTTAGGTATACTTGGCGGAGCTTTGGAGCCTATCTCAATAATTGTGGATAGAAATCAAACTGTGCAAATTGTTTTATCAGGTACATTGAGAAAAAAAATACAATCAAAAGAGGACTTGCAACCCGAAGAAGGGGATTTTTTAGATAACGTAATAAAAGCTTTGCTTTAAAAAACATAGCTCAAATGTCACTTTTTAGCGCTTATTACTATGAAGGAGCCTTTGCCGAAGCCATATCTTACGGGTTCTTTTTCTTTTATTTTATCAAGTTTTTTAAAAATGGTCTGAGAGAAATTGAAATTTTTGAAACCTGTCTCGTAAAGTAACTCAACTATTTCGCATCATATGACCGAAATGTAATGCATTTACACCTTGTAGTTTTTACTTAGTATACAGATTAAAGGATTTAAAAATTCCACAATAAAAAATTTTTTGGGTAAAATATTATTGACATAAGTCCAAAACAGTGATATTATATAGCTAGATAATGGTCATATGACCAAAATAAAAAAAGGAGGGGTTGATATGCCAAGAGGAGACGGAACAGGTCCAATGGGATTAGGCCCAAGAACAGGAAGAGGCTTAGGATATTGTTCAGGATATAATGTACCTGGTTATTTAAATCCCCTAGGAGCATATTGGGGATTTGGCAGAGGCTTTGGGTGGTTTGGCAGAGGAAGAGGATTTAGACACATGTACTATTTAACAGGACTTCCTGGCTGGGCAAGAGGATGGTTTGGTTATCCTCCATATCTTGTCTCCAATATAGACGAAAAAGATATTTTAAGTGCTGAAGCAAAATACTTGGAAGATCAATTAAAATATATAAAAGAAAGATTGGACCAATTAGATAAAAAAGATGATAAAAAAGATGATAAAAAAGAGGAATAATTAGTTTTAAAAGTTGCAGTCACGCAAGTGGCTGCTTATTTATTAAGTGTGCTTTTTGTTTAATAAATTATTGACATATGACAAAAATAATAATATATTAATAAATGTAAGTAACATATGTCAATAATAAAATGGGGGATGCAATATGAAAATAGCTATTTCTTCAGAAGGAAAAACACTTGAAGCTAAGGTGGATTCAAGATTTGGACGAGCTCAATATTTTATTATAGTTGATAGTGAGACGATGGATTATAAAGTTATTGACAACGCTGCAGTAGCCAAAAGCAGTGGTGCGGGCACTAAAGCGGCACAGACTCTTATAGATGAAGACGTGCAAGTTCTCATCTCAAGCAATGTAGGGCCAAACGCTATGGAAGTATTTAAAGCAGCAGAAATTCCAGTTTATAAAGCAGTAGAGGGAGATGTAAAAACAAACATAGAGCTTTTTAAAAAGGGAAACCTTGAAAAGATAACAGAAGCGACAAATCAAGGACATCACCATCATTAAAAGGAGCATTAAAGATGAGAAGAGTCAAGATTTCTGTATTGAGCGGTAAAGGTGGGACAGGGAAAACAACCGTTTCTGTTAACCTTGCGAAAACTTTTAATAATAGCGTGTATGTTGATTGCGATGTAGAAGAGCCCAACGGCTATTTATTTTTAAATCCTCAAATAGAAGATGAAAAAACGGTTGAAGTCATAATACCTGAAATAAACTCCGACAAATGCACATTATGTGGTGAGTGTGTAAAAGCCTGCAGATTTGGAGCTTTGACAAAATTAATCAAAAAAATTCTCGTGTTTGACCACTTATGTCATTCCTGTGAAGCTTGTTTTGAGATGTGTCCTTATGATGCCATAGTAGAAAAATATAAACCTATTGGTACGATAAGGAAAGGCAAAGCCCAAAGCGTAGATTTTATAGACGGAAAATTAAATTATGGTGAGGCCACTGGAGTGCCTATTTTAAAAGAGATTAATAAATTAATTGAGAATGTAGATAGACCTGTAATAGTGGATAGCCCGCCAGGGACTTCCTGCCCAGTTATACATTCTATTGAAGGAAGCGATTTGTGTATTCTGGTTACAGAACCTACCCCTTATGGCTTGCACGACTTTGGCTTAGCGGTGCAGCTTGTAAAACAGATGGGCATTCCTATGGCTGCTGTTATTAATAAATCTGGGGAAGGAGACAATATTATCGAGGAATACTGCGAAAAAGAAGGGATAAAAGTTTTAGCGAAGATTCCTTTTAAAAAAGAGTTTGCAGAGGCCTATTCAAAAGGGAAATTATTGATTGAGGTTGATGAAGAGGTAAAAGAAATATTTGAGAAGTTGACAACTGATGCATTGGAGTTGATAAAAAAATGAAGCAGTTGGCAATTTTAAGCGGAAAAGGTGGTACAGGGAAGACTACAGTTGCCGCTACTTTGAGCACCATTGTTAAAAATAAGATTATGGCGGATTGTGACGTAGAAGCTCCTAACCTAAATATAGTTTTACAAGGAGAAATAATAGAAAAACAAGACTTTTACGGCAAAGAGACAGCAGTAATTGACAAAGACAAATGTATTGAATGTGGACTTTGCGAAGAACTTTGTAGGTTTGGCGCTATTTCAAATTTTGAGGTAAATCCTTATTATTGTGAAGGTTGTGGCCTTTGCATGTATAAATGCCCTGTTGAAGCGATTAAATTGGTAGAGGAAAAAACAGGCCATGTGATATATGCCAAGACAAAGTCGGGAGAAAAAGTAGTATATGCAGAGCTTTTTCCTGGAGCAGATGGTTCAGGGAAATTGGTGACAGAGGTGAGAAAGAAGGCGAAGGAAGTAAGTGATGAGAGCGATGAGTATTTGATAATTGATGGCACTCCAGGGATAGGGTGTCCTGTCCTTGCTTCTGCTACGGGTGTTGATTTAGTATTAATTGTTACGGAACCTACACTTTCTGGTTTTGCTGATATGAAGAGAGTATTGTCAGCGATAGAAAGCTTTAAAGTTCCTTCCGTGGTGTGTGTCAATAAATGGGATTTAAATAAAGAAGTATCACAACAAATAGAAAAATATTGTGAGGAAAACAAAATTGTGGTTGTTGGGAAAATAGATTTTGATGAAACAGTTGTTAAAGCTTTAAAAAATTTACAAAGCTTAAGTAGTTATCCTGACAGTACTGCTTACCAGCAAATTTATAAAATGTGGCTTAGGATTAAAGAAATTTTAGATGAAGGGGTGGAAAGTAAATGAAAATTGCTGTTGCTTCAGAAGACGAAGAAGTTTCAATGCATTTTGGACATTGTGAAGGTTTTTGGATTTTTGATGTGGAGAATGGTAAAATAAAAGACTCTACTTTTTTACCTAATCCCGGTCATAGACCAGGGTTTCTTCCACAGTTTTTAAAAGACAAAGGAGTTGATTGTATAATTTCTGGAGGAATGGGGACCAGTGCTATTGAGCTTTTTGATAGTTATGGAATAGATGTAATAACTGGCGCTGAAGGAAATGCTACAGAAGTGGCAGAGAAGTACATCAATGGTACTTTGATATCTTCTAACAGTCCTTGTGAAAAACACGAACATCATCATTAAAGAAGGGAGGAGAGAATAATTGGAAGTACAGGTGCTTATAGAAAATGTGGTGTTTAATAAAAACTTTGTAGCAGAACATGGATTATCAATTTTAGTAAAAAAAGATGATAAAGAAGTTTTGGTGGATACCGGCCAGAGTGAAAACTTTATTAAAAACTGTGGTTTAATGGGGATAGAAGTGGAAAGATTACAAAAAATAGTGCTTACTCATGGACATTATGACCACATCGGAGGACTAAAAGGGTTACTTGAAAAGAATCCCAAAGTAAAAATATATGCTCATAAGCGGATTTTAGATAAAAAATATGCATTGAGGAAAAATGGAAAGATAGATGAGATAGGTTTTAACTTAGCAATTTACAATAAATACAAAAATAATTTTGTGCTAATAGAGGAAGATACAGAAGTAGAAAAAGATTTTTTTGTGATCACAAGCACTGACATAGTTTATGACAATGAATTCACAACCAGGAATTTTTTAATTGAAGAAAAAGGAGAAAAGATAAAAGATAAATTTTTAGACGAGGTTTTTGTGGTTGTAAAAGAAGAGGATGGTATCAATGCTATTACAGGATGTTCTCACTCAGGAATATTAAATATTTTAGAAACAGCGACAAGGCGGTTTAAAGGAAGTTCTCTCAAGTCTTTAGTTGGAGGGTTCCATTTAAAAGGTATGCCAGAAGAGGAAATCATAGAAATAGCCAAAAAAATAGATAGCTATGGAATAGAGAAAATATATACAGGTCATTGTACGGGAATAGAGGAATATGGGATTTTAAAATCAGTGCTAAAAGACAAACTGTCCTATTTAACTACAAGTTCTTCCATTATTGTTTAAAAAAACAGATGTATTGATATTTGCCTTGTAGAGGCGATTCCATAGAAAAAAGGCTATTGAACATCAATTTAATATTTTTTTACGATACCCTTTATCTTTTCCAATTGTCCTATTTTGGGATAGAATAAGCTTTTTGATATTTTCAAGGCTATTTACAGCTTCTGAAGGATTGTCAGGTACTTTTCCAGGATAGAGCTTGTATAATTTCTTATACTCATCTTTACCTATATTTGGCATTATCACATTAGCTCCACACTTTAGCCCTTTAATATAACCTTCTTTATCTTTAACAGCTAATGCTGTAGTAGCAGGTATATTAATGTCAGGCAATAGTAGTCTTGATAAAGCTAACATTTTTAATACAATTTCCACATTGCCGCCTTTTTCTCTTTCTAAAGGTGTGTTTTCGCAAGGTATGAAAGGACCTATTCCTAGCATATCTGCATCTATTTTTTTAAAGAATATAAGGTCGTCTGCCAGCATTTCTAAGGTCTGCCCCGGAAGGCCTACAAGGCTTCCTGTTCCGACTTCATAACCTAATTCTTTTAAATCCATAAGGCACCTTACACGATTTTCATAACTCATGCCGGGATGTAATTTTTGATAAAGCTCTTTGTTTGTAGTTTCAATGCGAAGTAAGTATCTATCAGCTCCTGCTTTTTTTAATTCAGCGTAGTCTTTGGTGGTAAGTTCTCCAATGCTTAAAGTAATTGCCATATCTAATTTTTTAATTTCTTCTATTATTTTACATAAAGTGTTTATTTTAAAATATTTATCTTCACCACTTTGAAGAACTATAGTTTTAAGTCCAGCTGCTGCTCCGTATTTTGCGCATTGTATTATTTCTTCAGGTTCCATTCTATATCGTTTAATTGTCCTGTTAGGACCCCGAAGGCCACAATAAAAACAAGTGTTGTTGCAGTAGTTACTGAATTCTATAAGACCTCTTAAATGTACATCATCTCCTACATATTTTCTTCTAACTCTATCTGCAGCTTGATAAAGCTTGGAAGGATCTTTCAATGCTAATAGCATTACGATTTCTTCTTTCTCAATGTCATGCTGCGTCTCTAATTTTTCAATTAATACATCGTTATCTTTTTCATTTATCATGAATATCACTCTCGCTTTCCTTAATTAGTATAAGTAATTGTTAATAAAAAATCAATAAAATTGGTAAATTATTTTCTTAACAAATTTTTGACGTTTTATTGACGTACATTTATAATAATCCTATAATTTATGTAGGGGCACCCACGAGGGGAGGGGTAGTTTTTAACAAAATACAAGATATAGGAGGTAATAGAAGTGATAGAAACTGATGTTTTGGTCATTGGAGGAAGTGCAGGTGGTATTTTAACCGCTTTATCCGCTAAAAAAACCTACAGAGATAAGAAGGTTACTGTTGTAAGAATGACAGAGAAAGTCATGGTTCCTTGCGGTATTCCGTACATTTTTGGAACATTAAAAGACACTTCTAAAAATGTTATAGCTGATACAATGCTTACCAATGCCGGTATTGATATAATAATAGATGAAGTTGTTTCAATTGATAGGGAAAACAAAAAAGTTAATGCAAAAAAGAGTGGAGAAATTTATTACAAAAAACTAATTTTAGCGACAGGTTCTTTGCCAATAGTTCCTACTTTTATACCTGGACATGACTTAGAGAATGTATTGACAATAAAAAAAGACGAAGAATACTTAAAATTTGTTCAGCAAAAGATTAACGAGGCTCAGGATATTGTAGTAATTGGTGGTGGATTTATTGGTGTTGAAATGGCAGAGCAGGTGCAACTTCTTGGCAAAAATGTAACAATAATTGAGGTTGCTGACAAGCTTTTATGGCAAGCCTTTGACCCTGAATATAGTGATATGGTGGAGGCTACATTAAAAGATCACGGTATAACAGTAAAAACAAACACAAAAGTTACAAAACTTGTAGGAGATACTAAAGTAAAAGAAGTAGAATTGGATACAGGAGAAAAGATAAAAGCTGATGTTGTGATATTAGCTATGGGCGTAAAACCAAATACTAAGTTGGCAGAAGAAGCAGGTATAAAACTCAATGAAAAAGGAGCAATTGTAGTTGATGAGTACATGAGAACTAACGATCCAGATATATTTGCTGTGGGTGACTGTGCAGAAAAGAAGTGTTTCTTTACAAGAAAGAATGTTCCTATACTTCTTGCTTCTACTGCTGCAAATGAAGCAAAGATTGCAGGTGTAAATGTATTTCAATTAAGATTGGTTAGGGAAAATAAAGGTACAATAAGTGCATTCTCTACAAAGATATACAATACTGCTTTTGCTGCTGCGGGTCTTACAGAAAGGCAAGCAAAAGCTGAAGGCTTTGATATAGTGGTTGGAAAGTTTAACACAATGGACAAACACCCTGGAACTTTGCCTAATGCAAAAAATGTAAATATAAAATTGATTTTTTCAAGATATTCTGGAGTCATATTAGGAGCTCAAATAGCAGGAGGAGAAAATGTTGGTGAAATGATTAATATTTTAAGTCTTGCAATACAAAAAGGAACAACAGCGTCAGAATTAAATACCTTCCAAGTGGCGACACATCCACTACTCACATCTTCTCCTGTGTCATACCCAATAAATTCAGCTGCTTTAGATGCTATGTCAAAAATATAAAGAATTTTAAACAGACCAGATTTGGTCTGTTTTTTTAACGCCTATTGTTTTCTCTTTTTTTTTCGTGTTATAATTTTTAAAAAAGTAACACTATATTATAGATGGAAAAACAATAGTAAAAGTTCAATAATGGAGGGGTAATTAGTGTCAAAACAATTAAAAAAGTTTAGTGGTATAGTTGTTATTTTGTTAGCGATTGTCATTTCTTTGACAGCATGTAGTAAAGCTTCACAAAATCAATCTCAAGTTTCTCAAACTTCTAAGGAAACAGCTCAAACAATTACAGTTACGGATTTAGTCGGAAGACAGGTAGAGATAAAGACTCCAGTACATAAAGTGGTAGGGATAGGTCCAGGAGCTTTAAGACTTATAACTTATATAGATGGGATTGACAGAGTGGCAGGTGTTGAAAATATAGACAAAAAACTTACAAATGGTAGAACTTACAATGTGATTTTCCAAGACAAATTAGCACAACTTCCCACTATTGGACAAGGAGGTCCTGATTCTACGCCAGATGCAGAAAAATTAATAGAAATAAATCCAGATGTTATTTTTGTGATATCTTTGCTTGATAAAGCCAACGCTGACGATTTACAAGCCAAAACAGGAATTCCTGTAGTAGTTTTAAGCTATGGGAAACTCGGGACTTTTGAAGAGGATGTATATACCTCATTAAAGATTATAGGAAAGATTATGGGAAAAGAGGACAGAGCCAAAGAAGTAGTGGACTACATAAAAGGAGTTCAAAAAGATTTACAGGACAGAACAAAGGATATACCAGAGGATAAAAAACCAACTGTCTATATAGGTGCATTAGGATTTAAAGGTGCCCATGGCATAGAGAGTACACAAGGAAATTATCCGCCTTTTATGGCTGTAAATGCAAGAAATGTAGCTGATACTTTAGGTCAAAAAGGAAGTGTGATGATAGAAAAAGAAAAATTATTAGATTGGAATCCTGATATAATATTCATTGATGAAGGAAATTTTGACTTGGTAAAACAGGATTATCAGAAGAATCCGGACTTTTATAAAAACTTAAAGGCAGTAAAAAATGACAATGTTTATGGGATTTTACCTTACAATCAGTATAATACAAATATTGATACAGCTTTAGCAGATTCTTATTGGGTAGGGAAAGTCCTTTATCCTGAACAATTTAAAGATATTGACCCTGCAGAAAAGGCTAAGGAAATTTACACTTTATTCTTTGGAGAAGCTGGAAAAGGCGTTTATGACAAGATGAAAGAAGTGTACGGTGGCTTTGAAAAAATTAAGTTTTAGTGAATAGTAAAAATTCCTCCACTAAAAGTGGGGGAATTGCAAAGATAAGGGGATGAAGCCTTGAGACAGTCATTTATAGACATTATACCAGAAAGTTATAATAAATATATCAAAAGAAAGGTATTTATTATACTTTTAACTGTTTTACTAACTTTGGCCATCTCAATATATGCAATAAATGCTGGTTCTGCTGGGCTTAGCGTTTATGATGTCATGAAAACCATTTTAGGAAAAGGAGAAGAGAGATTTCAAATAATAGTTTGGAACATTAGGTTCCCAAGAATTTTATCAGCAATTGTGGCGGGAATTGGTTTATCTGTTGCAGGATGTGTAACCCAAAGCATTCTGAGAAACTCTTTAGCTTCTCCTTTTACTTTAGGTATTTCACAAGGGGCTGCTTTTGGAGCGGCAGTAGCTGTCATTGTATTTGGAGCGGGTAGTACTACAAACCCTGATTCAGTGATTGTAAATAATCCATATTTAGTAGTCTTTTTTGCTTTTTTGGGTTCAATGGCTTCGACAATAGTTGTATTGATGTTGGCAAAAAGCTTTAGAGTAACTCCTGAGGCGATGGTTTTGGCAGGAGTAGCTTTAGGATCTTTGTTTTCCGCTGTTACTATGATTTTGCAGTATTTTGCTGATGATGTAAGAGTGGCTTCTGTAGTTTTTTGGACATTTGGGGATATAGGAAGGGTATCATGGAAAGATTTAGGTATAATGTCTGTAGTTGTAGGCATTTCTCTGATATATTTTATGTTTAACAGATGGAACTATAATGCTTTAGACAGCGGAGAAGAAACGGCAAAGGGCCTTGGAGTTGAAGTGGAAAGAGTAAGATTATTGGGCATGTTTGTCTCTTCTTTAATTGCTGCCGTTATTACTTCCTTTGTAGGAATTATAGGCTTTATTGGACTTGTTGCACCTCACATAATGAGGAGATTAATTGGGGGAGACCATAGATTTTTAATTCCTGCTTCTTCTGTAATGGGAGGTCTAATACTTTTAGCATCAGATACTTTAGGCAGAACTATTATTTCTCCGATAGTATTACCTGTGGGAGCTATAACCTCCTTTTTGGGAGCACCGGTTTTCCTTTATGTGCTTTCAAGGGGGTATAAGAGATGATTTTAGATATAGATGGTATTGAATTCAGCTATACCAGTGTACCTGTTTTAAAAGATGTTAAATTTACTCTTCAAAGAGGAGAATTACTTTCTATCTTAGGAAACAATGGGGCTGGTAAGTCTACTCTTTTGAAGTGTATAAATAAAATTCTAAAGCCTCACAAAGGAGCAGTATATATCGAAAAAGATGAAATTTCAAAATTAAGTAGAATAGAGGTGGCTAAAAGAATAGGATATGTGGCTCAAAGGAATGAGAATGGTCGATTTACTGTATTTGATGCGGTACTTTTAGGAAGAAAACCTCATATAAAGTGGGATGTGACTGAAAGGGATATAAAGATTGTAAATGAGGTTTTAAAAAAATTTAATTTAGAAAAGTTATCACTGCGCTATTTAAATGAGTTGAGTGGAGGAGAATTGCAAAAAGTAGTCATAGCGAGGACTTTGGCACAGCAACCTATTGTGATGCTTTTGGATGAGCCGACAAATAATTTGGATTTAAAAAACCAAATTGAAGTTTTGAGAATTGTGAAAGAGACAGTGAAAGAGCAAAATATAGCAGCAATTGTTATAATCCATGATTTGAATTTGGCACTTAGATTTTCTGATAAATTTTTACTTTTAAAAGATAACACCATTTTTGCCTATGGTGGAATGGAAGTTATGACGGAAGAAAATATAAAAGCTGTTTATGGTATACCTGTTGCAGTAGAAAAATACCGTAATATACCAATAGTTATACCACTCTAAATTGTAGAAAGGGGTAGTTTAGCTTGGATTTAATACCAATAGGAATTATTCGCAGTCCTTATAAAAAAAGAGGAGATGCGCCAAAGCAAGGGAGAATGTCTGATAAAGAAGCAGTTTTAGAAATATATCCGGAATTTGTAGATGGGCTTTGTGATATTGAGAGCAAAAAGCACATAATTGTGCTTTATTGGTGCCATTTAGGAAAACGGGATGTTTTAAAGACAGTCACACCTTGGGGGCCGGAGGTAAAAGGAGTTTTTGCTACACGGTCTCCTTCAAGGCCAAATCCTATAGCTTTTTGTGTTGCTGACGTTATAAAAGTTGAAGGAAATAAACTCTATGTAAAAGGAGTAGATGCCTTAGATGGGAGTCCTATACTTGATATAAAACCTTATGTTTATGAACTTGACAGTATAAAAGGTCCTGAGGATACGTTGTAGTATACATACTTATGTCTAATATATTGACAGAAGTTTTTTTGTCAATCTAAAATAAAAACAGGGGGTGGTTAATTGTATAAAACGTTTACACGTTAAATATTTGCTACCTACAACATAGGTTTTATCATTTTTTAAATTGTTGTAGGAGGGATTGCATTGAATAAGAAATTTTCAAAAAACATAATTGCTGTTATTTCATTTGTAATATTATTCTATTATAGTTTGGGCAGTTTTGCTTATGCTGACATTTCCGGTGTTACCTTTTACACTCCTTATATTAATATTGCCGTTACCCCAGGAGATTCTATTTCTTACAACATAGATATCCAAAATAAATCTACTCAAATCAAAAATATTCCCTTAAGTGTAAAAGCTCCAAAAGATTGGCAAACAACATTGACCGCTGGAGGTTGGAAAATCGAAGAAATTTCCGTGAAACCAAATGAAACTCAGACTGTTAATTTAACCGTGGATGTTCCTTTAAAAATTAACAAAGGCTCATATAATATTGTGTTGCTTGCTGCAGGTTTGCCAGTTCTTACTTTGACTGTAAATGTAACAGAACAAGGGACATATCAAACAGAGCTTACCAGCGATCAGCCAAATATGGAGGGTACCAACAAATCTACTTTTACTTATGAAGTCAAGTTAAAGAACAGAACTCCTGAAACCCAAACTTACGCACTTACTGCAGATGTTCAGGCAGGATGGAACGTGCAATTTACTGTTGAAGGAAAAGAGGTCACTTCTGTTTCTGTCGAGCCTAATAGTCAAAAGATAATCCAGGTTTCTATCAATCCGCCTTCCCAAATAAAAGCAGGTACTTACAAGATTCCAATAAAAGCACATACGAAAAACACTAGCGCTTCTCTCACATTAGAGGTAGTTGTTCGCGGCACCTATGGCATTGAATTGAGCACACCTTCTGGTGTTTTATCTACAGATGTAATTGCTGGTGGTGATAGAAAAGTTATTCTACAGGTAAAAAATACAGGTTCAGCTCAATTAGCGCAAATAAACTTTTCAGCTGATACTCCTGTTGATTGGGAGGTGACTTTTGAACCACAAACAATAGATACTCTTGCCCCTGGAGAGACCAAAGAGGTTGTTGCAATTATTCATGCGGATAAAAAAGCAATAGCAGGGGATTACGTAGTTACCATGAGAGCTTCTACTCCTGAAGCAAGTAATGAAGCTGTTTTTAGAGTAACTGTTAAAACCAGTTTATGGTGGGGAATTGTGGCTGTAATTATTATTGCAGGAGTCATTGGCGGGTTATATTACTTGATTCAAAAGTACGGGAGGCGGTAACTGTGGCTGAGGCTGTAATAGAACTTATTAATTTAACAAAAATTTATGGCACTCAGCCTGCTGTTGACCATTTAAACTTGACTGTTAAGACAGGTGAAGTTTTTGGCCTTTTAGGGCCGAATGGTGCTGGCAAAACTACCACAATTCTCATGATATTAGGTTTAGTGGAACCTACCCAAGGAGAAGCAAAGGTTTTAGGTATTAATGCCACGCGTGAACCTTTAAAAGTAAAAAAGTGGGTAGGATATTTGCCCGAAGACGTGGGATTTTATGACGATATGACGGGCTTAGAAAATTTAATTCTTACCGCACGGTTAAATGGAATGGAAGATGGTAAAGCCCATAAGACTGCAGAAGAACTTTTAAATCGTGTCGGATTGAAAGAAGCGATAAACAAAAAAGTTGGTGCTTATTCCCGTGGTATGCGTCAGAGATTAGGTTTAGCTGATGCATTGATAAAAAAACCTAAAATGATAATTTTAGATGAACCTACTTTAGGGCTTGATCCTGAAGGAATGAGAGAATTCCTCAATCTTATTAGAGAACTTAGCAAAGAAGAAGGAATAACAGTGTTGCTTTCTTCTCACCATCTTCATCAAGTTCAAGAAATATGTGACAGAGTGGGGATTTTTGTAAAGGGACGCTTGATTGCACAAGGTACCATTAGTGAATTGGCCAAAAAGCTATTTTTTTCTGAACTTTACACTTTTGAAGCAGTTGTAGCGCCTAATGACGATAAGATAATTGAAATTATTTCTAAAATAGAAGGTGTAACAAAAGTGGAAAGAGAGGATAAAACATTAGTTATAAATGCCAATAAGGACGTGGCACCACAAATAGCAGCTGTGGTTGTAAACAAGGGATATGAGTTACATCGGATTCAACCTAAAGTCTATGGACTTGACGATATTTACCATTGCTACTTTGAGGGGGTGCAGTAAAATGCGCCACTCACTTTATGTGTTAGTCAAAAAAGAAGTTTCTGATCACATTCACAGCTGGAGGTTTAATATATTGCTAGCACTAATTTTTCTTACTGCTATGGCATCAATTTATACTGCAGCTATGACGATTAGGGATGCAGTGCCAAAAGCGGAGACTCCAATTGGTGACGTAAATTTATTTTTAAAAATTTTTACAGTTTCTGACGGGAAACTTCCTTCCTTTATTGCTTTTGTAGGTTTTTTAGCACCCCTTTTGGGAATTGGTATGGCGTTTGATGCAATAAATGGGGAGAAAAATAAAGGAACTCTTCTTCGATTACTTGCTCAGCCAATATATCGGGATGATGTGATATTGTCTAAGTGGCTTGCTTCTCTTTTTGTAATTACTACGTTTTTCATTGCTTTAGGATTATTTGTAATGGGATTAGGAATACTTTTTTTTGGAATACCTCCAACTATTGAAGAAGTGTTAAGAATTGTTGTATTTTTACTTGTTACTTCTTTATATGTTGCAGTATGGTTGAGCCTTGCTATTCTCTTTTCAATATATTTCAGACAATCGGCTACTTCACTACTGGCTAGTATTGCGATATGGCTATTTTTTACACTGTTTTATGAAATGATTGTTAATATAATTGTGCCGTCTAATCCAGAGGGAGCACCGCAAGTAGTATTACAGCAGATGCATATGCATCAGTATTTATTACGGCTTTCTCCTAATATTTTGTATCAAGAGGCAATCACCACTTTGCTTTCTCCTAATATTAGAGCGCTAGGACCTCTTACCGTAGAACAATTAGTTGGTGCTATTCCATCTCCTATTGCATTTGAACAAAGCCTTTTACTCATTTGGCCGCATATTGCAGGGCTTATCGCTATAAGTGTTGCTTTGTTTGGCATTTCCTTTACACTTTTTATGAAGCAGGACATCCGCGGAAGATAAAGCGGATGTCCATTTTATATTGGCATTTTAACAAAAAAAATTCATGTTCATTTATTTTGCAGATATTGTGGTAGTATAAACGAATATTAAAGTCCTGCCATATATTATGGAGAACTAGGTCTTTTTAGAATATGTGGTAAATGCAAAGAAATATACTTTACAAAAAAGATGTTAAAAAATTATTTTTTATTGACAAGGTTATGAAGCAATTGTTATACTATATATTGAGGTGAATGCGATTATGTATACCATATTTTGTAGCAAAAATTAATACTTTCAATTAGAGGTGCCCAATTTTGACTTTAAAATTAGGTTAAAATGGAAGTGTGGTGAAAGTCCTGCACGATCCCGCCACTGTGATGATGAAATGAAATGGAGGTATAAAATATGGAAATTACTATGAAAGTTATAAAAAGAAATGGGAAAGAGGTTGAATTTGATAAATCTAAAATTGTAAATGCTATATATAAAGCTTTTAAAGCAGTGGGGGAAGGGGAATATAAACAAGCAGTAGAAATAGCAGATGAGGTTACTAATTATGTTGAAAAGAATTTAGAAGGAATAGCTAGTGTGGAACAAATTCAAGATATTGTAGAACAATATTTAATAAAGCGTGGTCATGCTAAAGCGGCAAAAGCCTATATTTTGTACAGAAAACAGCATCAAGACATAAGAGAGTTTAAAAAGATGTTTATGGATATTGAAAAAATGGTGGATGAATACATAGGAAAATTGGACTGGAGAGTAAATGAAAATAGCAATATGAGTTATTCACTTCAAGGTTTAAATAATCATATCTCCAGTACAATAACAGCTCATTATTGGTTAAACAAAATATATCCTCCAGAAGTTAGAGATGCCCACGTAAACGGAGATTTGCACATTCATGACTTAGGCCTTTTATCTGTGTATTGCTGTGGATGGGATTTAAGAGATTTACTTCTTTCTGGATTTACAGGAGTAGAAGGAAAAGTTCAAAGCAAACCTCCAAAGCACTTTAGGTCTGCTCTTGGGCAGATTGTCAACTTTTTCTATACACTTCAAGGGGAAGCAGCAGGAGCTCAAGCTTTTTCCAACTTTGATACTTATTTAGCGCCTTTTATATATTACGATAATCTTTCTTACAAAGAGGTTAAGCAAGCTTTACAGGAGTTTATATTTAACATAAATGTTCCTACAAGAGTAGGATTTCAAACTCCTTTTACAAACATAACTATGGACCTTGTGATACCAGAAATTATGGCAGATGAACCTGTTATAATTGGCGGTCAATTGATGGATAAAACATATAAAGAATTTCAAAAAGAAATGGATATGCTAAATATAGCGTTTGCAGAAGTTATGATGGAAGGAGATGCCAACGGCAGGATATTTACTTTTCCAATACCCACTTATAATATAACAAAAAATTTTGACTGGGATAGTCCTGTCATAGATAAAATAATGGAAATGACTGCGAAGTACGGTTTGCCCTATTTTAGCAACTTTGTAAATAGTGATTTAGATCCCAATGATGTGAGATCGATGTGCTGTCGGTTAAGGTTGGACAACAGAGAATTAAGAAAGCGAGGAGGGGGGCTTTTTGGAGCGAATCCTCTTACAGGTTCAATAGGAGTTGTAACTATAAATATGCCAAGAATTGGGTATTTATCTAAATCAAAAGAAGAGTTTTTCCAAAGGTTAGAAAGGCTTATGGATATTGCAAAAACAAGCCTTGAAATAAAAAGAGAAGTTTTGGAGAAAATGACTGAAATGGGATTGTATCCTTATTCGAAATTTTACTTGAGAGATATAAAAAAGAGATTTGGATTTTACTGGCAAAACCATTTTAACACGATAGGGCTCATTGGGATGAATGAGGCACTATTAAATTTTATGGGAGTAAGCATAGCCAGTGAAGAAGGAAGGAAATTTGCCATTGAAGTATTGGATTTTATGAGGCATAAATTAGAACAATATCAATTAGAATCTAATTTCATGTACAATTTAGAAGCTTCCCCTGCAGAAGGAGCTTCCTATAGATTGGCTAAAAAAGATAAAGAATTATTCCCTGATATAATAACTGCAGGTAGCGATGTGCCTTACTACACTAATTCTACACAGCTTCCTGTAGACTTTACTGAAGATATATTTGCTGCTCTTGACTTACAAGAGGAGTTACAGACAAAATACACAGGAGGTACAGTATTTCACGGATTTATTGGAGAAAGTATAAACGATGTGACTGCCTGCAAAGCTCTAGTCAAAAAGATAGCTTATAATTATAGAATTCCTTACTATACTATAACTCCAACTTTCTCTATATGTGAAGACCATGGTTATATATCAGGAGAGTATTATGAATGCCCTTACTGTGGAAAAGAATGTGAAGTTTACAGTCGAGTTGTAGGGTACTATAGGCCAGTAAAAAATTGGAATGAAGGAAAGAAAAAAGAGTTTAAAGACAGAAAGGAATTTGTCATATGATATACGACTTTATGCCTGTTTCTTTTGTTGATTTCCCAGGAAAAATTGCAGCCACTGTTTTTGTAAGTGGCTGCAATTTTAAGTGTCCTTACTGCCATAACTCTTATTTAATTCAAATAAGGGAAGGTATGCGGAGTGAAAAGGAGTTTTTTGATTATCTTAAAAAGAGAGCAAATTTGATAGAAGGAGTGTGTATTACAGGCGGAGAACCTACTCTTTGGAAAGGATTAGAAGATTTTATAAAAGATATAAAGGATTTAAATTTTAGTGTTAAGCTTGACACTAATGGATCAAGACCACAAGTGTTAGAAAATTTAATAGATGAAGGATTGCTCGATTATATAGCTATGGATATAAAAGCACCAATAGAAAAATATGGCATATTTTTAAAAAACAAAAAAGATATAGATAATGTTCAAAAAAGTGTAGAGATAATTAAAAATTCTGATATAGATTACGAATTTAGAACTACTGTAAATGACAAACTACTTACTTTAGAAGATTTTGAGGCTTTAGCTGATTGGATTTCTCCTGCGAAAAGGTATGTTTTACAAAGGTACAAGTATGAGGAAGGAGTATTGGATAAGAAGAGGAGTGGAATTCAAGATTGTAATATTAGCTTTTTGAAAAAAATAAAAGAAAAACTAAATGGAAATTTTGGTGAGATATTAATAAGAGAATAAGAGGTAAAAACCGAGGGAGATCGACAGACCGAAGGTGTATGAATAATATCCACAAAATGTTTATACGGACCATTCTTTTATGAAGGATTGATATTTTTTTTTAAAAAGTGTAAAATAAAAGTAATCGTCATTTATTAAACAATAGGGTGTGATAAAATGCCAAGACCTCCAAAATGTAGATGGGTTAGAAGTGAACCAAACGTGACGCATTTTAAACCTGTTGGCGTCCCTATGTCTATGTTAGATGAAGTTATACTAACAGTAGAGGAATTGGAAGCTATAAGGCTTAAGGATTTGGAAGGTTTAGAGCAAGAGGAATGTGCTGATATGATGAAAGTGTCAAGACCCACCTTTTTTAGAATAATAAGTTCTGCTAGACAAAAGGTAGCTGATGCTTTAGTCAATGGCAAAGCGATAAGGGTGGAAGGTGGCAATTACAGGGTTTATAATGAAGAACAAAGATGCCATAGAGGTATGCGCCATAGGCATAGCTATTGGGGTGGAGAAGATTGATTCATATATTTTTACAAGACCTTTCATATATATAGTATAATTAATGCTGTGAATTAGAATTACTATATATATGAAAGGATGGAGGAGATGGACCTTATAAAAGATTTCATTGATATTATATTGCATCTTGATAGGTATTTGGGTAACATTATACAAATGTATGGTGCCTGGACTTACAGCATTTTGTTTTTTATAATTTTTTTTGAAACTGGCTTTGTAATAACTCCTTTTTTACCAGGAGATTCTCTTCTTTTTGCTGCAGGGACGTTTGCGGCAATTGGCAGCTTAAATGTATTTTATGTGATTATGCTTTTAGCATCTGCTGCAATATTGGGAGATACGGCAAACTATCACATAGGAAAATTTGTCGGGGAAAAGATTTATGAAAGAGAAAATTTAAAATTAATTAAAAAAGAGCATTTGATAGAAGCTCGTAGTTTTTATGAAAAGTATGGTTCTTTTACTATTGTTATAGGAAGGTTTATACCAATTATTAGAACTTTTGTACCCTTTGTAGCAGGGATTGGGGAAATGAGGTATTTTAAGTTTTTGTTTTACAATGCATTAGGTGGAGCACTGTGGGTTCTACTTTTTACTTTAGGAGGTTATTATTTTGGAAATTTGCAGATAGTAAAAGACCATTTTGGATTTGTAACAATTGCGATAATTGTTATATCTCTAATGCCCCCAATTGTAAGCTTTTTAAATAGAAAAAAACGTTGAGTCAAGAACTTTTACAAATTATGTACTGCCATATATAATACTTTAAATTTATGAAAGGAGTATAGGAGTTATGGGCTGGTTTGGACCTAAAGGTGAAACTATTATATTAAATGTTAAGGGGATGACATGTAACCATTGCAAAATGTCTGTCGAAAGTGCACTAAAAAAGTTAAATGGTGTATCAAAAGCTGTTGTTGACCTTGACAAAGGAAATGTTACGGTAACTTATGATCCTTCCAAAGTTTCTATAGATGATATGAAAAAAGCAATTATTGATACAGGATATGAAGTGTAATATAGCTATTAAAAATTTAAAGTGAACAAAAGCGTTGAAGGATTTAAAAATGAATCAGCTTTCGACAAACTTTTTACTTATAAATAAAGTCTCCTCCTTTTATGCTCGAGTGCAGGCTCGACGGTAAGCTGCTTTCCCTAAAATTTCGCAAACTAGTTTCAAAAATTCCGCGATGCACTCTACGCATAAAAGCGGAGACTTTTCTTATGCCTAAAGTCTGAAACGTTGAATACTTATCAATGGTTTTCTTTAGTTGTTTTTATTTTGGTTTAAATGTTGTGCATTCTGTTTCTGCGCTAGTTTTTGCAGGCGTTACTTTTGAACTTACTTCAATTGATGGAGCGTGGCATCTCATATCTTTCCAGTAGCTGCAAGTATTTACTGAACATTTAACTACATTTTCTGCTGTCATATAACACACCTCACTTATTTATTATCAACAAATAGTATTTCCATATATTAATTTATTATACTTTTTGCGAACAAAATAACAAAGGCTAAGACATAATAGCGAAATACCTTATAAATACATATTTGTCACCCATCTTTCTTTGGAAATCTACGTGGCTTAAGGAAGGTTATCAAATATTGCACTTATCTCTTCTACCTTGAATTCCTGTGTTAAATTTTATACTTACAGACAATGTTAAATAAACTAAATTTTGAAACGTATCTATTGACATTGATATAAGATTGTGATACTTTAAGAAAAGAAATCATATAATTCCTATCTAAATAATCGGAATTAAAAGGAGGCAAAAACTTATGTCTTCAAGTTAAATAGAATTGTTCCTGAAAATGCAGCGGAGGTACGATGGTCAGTACTGTAAAAGGGTATAAGTTGATTCTTGTAATGCCTGATACGATGAGCATAGAACGGAGAAATTTTTGCGGCAATTGAAGTTGCAAATCGTTTTAGGAAAGGAAAACGGGTTGTAACTGAGTTGCCTGATACAGGTAAAAGCTATTTAAGTATGCAGAAATTTTTTTGAATATTGAACTTTATCGTCAATAAATATAGAATTATGAACAGATACTAATAATTAAGAAACGGTAAATTATACGGAAAAAATGCAACTACTTCGTGGTTTAGATATCTGACTCTACAAGATAGGAGGTTAAAAAGTTTTTTTATGAAAAAAAATAACAGAGTAGTAGTGGGAATGAGCGGAGGTGTTGATAGCTCTGTTTCGGCTTATCTTTTAAAAGAACAGGGATATGAGGTTATAGGTGTTACGATGCAAATATGGCAGGACAAAGATGAGGAAGCAGTAAGAGTTGAAGGCGGCTGTTGTTCATTGGCTGCTGTTAATGACGCCAGAAGAGTAGCGAATAAGATTGGCATTAAATATTATGTAATGAATTTTAAAGATGTTTTTAAAGAAAAAGTAATAGATTATTTTGTAGATGAGTATCTAAGAGGAAGGACTCCCAATCCCTGTATTGCTTGCAATAAATATATAAAATTTGAAGAACTTTTAAAAAGAGCCTGGATGATAGATGCATATTATGTAGCAACAGGCCATTATGCGATTAAAGAGTACGATGAAGAGAGAAGAAGGTATTTATTAAAGAAGTCTGTAGATACTTCCAAAGACCAGACGTATGTACTATATAATCTTACTCAGACTCAGCTTGAGCATATTTTGTTTCCACTGGGTAAATATAAAAAAGATGAAGTCAGAAAATTGGCTAAGGACTTAGGTCTTCCGGTTGCATCAAAACCAGATAGTCAGGAAATTTGTTTTGTAACTGATAATGATTATGGAAAATTTATTAGGGAAAATGCCAAAGAAGAGATAAAACCAGGAGAATTCCGCGATACGAGAGGTAGATTTTTAGGTTATCATAAGGGAATTATACATTATACAATAGGACAAAGGAAAGGTCTGGGAATTTCAGTAGGTAAACCTCTTTATGTTGTTGATATCGATGCAGAAAATAATGTGGTAGTATTAGGATACGGTGACGAAGTATATGGAGATGAACTCATTTCTTACAATAATAATTTTATTTCAATTGACAAACTTGAAGGAGAGATGAGAGTAAAAGCAAAGATACGGTACACTGCAAAAGAGCAAGATGCAGTTATACGACCACTTGAAGATGGGAGGGTTTTTGTGAAATTTGACTCTCCACAGAGGGCTATTACACCGGGGCAGTCAGTAGTTTTTTATGATGGAGATATTGTTGTGGGAGGCGGAATAATAGAAAGGAAAGTTAAATAAAATTTCGGAATTCCCTTTGATGTGGCAGAATACCCTATAAGAATACTGAGAGATAAAGAGGGGGCAGAAGTATGGCCAAAAAAGCTAATTTAAAAATAACAGGGATGTCTTGTGCAGCTTGTGCAACAAAAATAGAAAAGGGGCTTAAAAGCTTAGATGGAGTTTTAGATGCAAATGTAAATCTTACTGTTGAAAAAGCCACAGTTATATATGATTCAGATAAAATTGATATACGCGACATAGAGAAAAAAATACAAGATATAGGATATGGTGTAATAAAAGATAAAGTGGAGCTTGCACTTATGGGTATGTCCTGCGCATCCTGCGCTGCCAAAATCGAAAAAAAGTTAAAAAACCTGCCTGGTGTAAGCAATGCATCAGTTAATTTTGCGACTGAGACGGCAATTGTCGAATATGATTCAAATGAAATTGATACAGAAAAAATGATTAAAGCGATAAAAGATATAGGATATGATGCAAAAGAAAAGACTGGAGTAGGTATTGACACAGAAAAAGAGATAAAGGAGAGAGAAATAAATACGCTAAGGAAACTTGTAATATATTCAGCAATTTTAACTGTGCCGTTAGTGATATCAATGGTTTTGAGAATGTTTAAAATTTCAGGTGGAATACTTGATAATCCATGGTTACAGGTATTTTTATCTTCACCTGTTCAGTTTATTGTAGGTTTTAGATACTATAAAGGTGCGTGGAACAATTTAAAAAATATGACGGCAAATATGGATACTTTGGTAGCTATGGGAACATCTGCAGCATATTTTTATAGTTTGTACAATGTATTTACTAAACCCTCTCATGAGATACACAACTACTTGTATTTTGAGGCATCAGCAGTTATTATAACGCTTGTAACATTAGGTAAGCTGCTTGAAGCTATAGCCAAGGGAAAAACATCTGAAGCAATAAAGAACCTCATGGGACTACAAGCAAAGACTGCAAGAGTGATAAGGGATGGGCAAGAATTAGATATACCTATTGAAGAGGTCAAAGTCGGGGATATCGTTGTTGTAAGGCCGGGCGAAAAAATACCAGTTGACGGTAAAATAATTGAAGGCAGTTCAGCTGTGGATGAATCTATGATAACTGGAGAATCTATTCCTGTAGAAAAAGGCGTTGGTGATGAAGTAATTGGCGCTACGATAAATAAAACAGGAACCTTTAAATTTGAAGCCACAAAAGTGGGTAAAGATACGGTATTATCGCAAATTATTAAAATGGTAGAAGATGCCCAAGGGTCAAAAGCGCCAATTCAACAAATCGCTGATAAAATCTCTGGTATTTTTGTCCCGGCAGTTATAGGTATAGCTGCTACCACATTTTTAATTTGGTATTTTGGGTATGGAGATTTTAATGCGGGCATAATAAATGCAGTATCAGTACTTGTAATTGCCTGCCCGTGTGCGCTTGGACTAGCAGTTCCGACCTCTGTGATGGTAGGGACAGGAAAAGGAGCAGAAAATGGTATACTCATAAAGGGAGGAGAACATCTGCAGAGGGCAGGGAAAATAACGGCAATAGTGCTTGATAAGACTGGGACGATAACAAAAGGAGAACCGGAAGTTACAGACATAGTAGCTTTTGGAGATTTCACCGAAGATGAGATTTTGAAAATTGCGGGAATTGCAGAAAAAAATTCTGAGCATCCATTGGGACAAGCAATTGTCAATAAAGCAAAAGAAAAATTTAAAACATTGGAGGAACCTGAGAAATTTGAGGCTATACCAGGCTACGGTATATGCATTACGATAAATGAAAAAGAGTTTTATATTGGCAATAGAAGGCTCATGGATAGACAAAATATTGATATAACGTCAATTGAAGATAAGGTCACAGAACTAGAATCACAGGGTAAAACAGCAATGATATTGGCATCTCGCGACAGAGTTTATGGCATTATAGCTGTTGCAGATACTGTAAAGAGTGACTCGGCAAAAGCAATTCAAAAGTTACAGGCTATGAACATTGAGGTGTATATGATTACCGGAGATAATAAAAAAACTGCTGAGGCGATAGCAAAACAAGTTGGCATAAAAAATGTGCTGGCAGAAGTATTGCCAGAAAATAAAGCTGAAGAGGTTGCGAAGCTTCAGAAAATGGAAAAAGTGGTTGCAATGGTAGGAGACGGTATTAATGATGCTCCAGCTTTGGCTACCGCGGATGTCGGCATAGCGATAGGTACAGGTACAGATGTAGCAATAGAAACCTCAGATATAACACTCATAAGTGGTAATCTTATGGGAATTGTGACTGCTATAAAATTAAGTAAAGCCACCATGAAAAATATATATCAAAACTTATTCTGGGCTTTTATATACAACACAATTGGTATACCATTTGCTGCAATGGGATTTTTAACTCCAGCTATAGCGGGAGGGGCGATGGCTTTTAGCTCAGTGTCAGTTGTTTTAAATGCTCTGAGATTAAGAAGGTTTAGAGGGGATAATAGTTAGAATGAGTTTGGATTTGTCCAAACTCATTCTTGTATAGGTGTTTCAGTGGCAGTATGGAATGTTCTGTTTTTTTTGTTTTGTGGTATAATTTAGTCAACAGAGATTTTCATTGGAGGGATTTTTATGAATTTTGATAGTTTTTTGTATAATACCAGGCCTTTTCTAAATTACCTTTTTGATTTTTACAGCAATCTCGATAATAAAAGTCTCAGCAGTATTATTTATAATGCTGGGGGCCCTCAAAATGTTTCAATTTTGATTGTGGATATGGTAAATGGCTTTTGTAAAAGTGGTCCATTATCTAGCCCTAGAATAGCGGGCATAATAGAACCTATAAAAAATTTAATCAAGGCTTCGCATAAAAAGGGTATAAAAAATGTCTTTTTTATAAATGATTCTCATACTGTAGGAGCAACAGAATTTAGTGAATTTCCACAGCATTGCGTAAGAGGAAGTTTTGAAAGTGAAATTGTGGATGAATTGAAGGAAACAATTGAAGGGGAGCCGGTAGTTTTTGAAAAGAATTCTTTAAATGCGTTTTTTGGTGGGGAATTAGAAAGTGGAAATGAATTTTTGAAAAAGACTTTGGAAATGATAAAAGAAGGGAAATCTACTTTTATTGTAGTTGGAGATTGTACTGATTTATGTGTTTACCAGACGGCTATGTCTATAAAAATGATTGCAAATGCCAATGATCTTAAAGTTAATGTAATTGTGCCAGAAAATTGTGTTGAAACTTATGACATTTCTGTAAAAACTGCCCAGTCCCTTAAGATAATGCCTCATGATGGTGATTTGATACATACTATGTTTTTGTATCACATGAAATTAAACGGTATAGAAGTTGTAAAAGAGTTAATAGAAGAGTAAGTAATTTTTGTCTATTCTTCTAAGGGGATTTTTTCGTCAATATCCAAATAAATCTCAAGTATACTATTTATCACAACAAATTTAACCTTTAAAATTATTTTTTCATTTTCAATTGTTAGGATTCTGTCGTCAAAAATGTTTTTTATTAATGTGGGGTCTATTTTTTCTATTTCTTTTCCGTATAAACCCTTTAATTTTCCTTTTACATATTTTTCTATCTCCATAGTCAATTTATTGTCAGCATTGTTTATGTTGACAATTATATCTGTGACCACTCTTTGGGGCTTGTTTTTCAATGTTTCATTAAGTTTTGATACTTTTTCATTTAATTCAATAGACTTCATCTTATAAGCTTCTTTTTCAAAAATTAGTTTTTCAATTTTGATGCCATTTACTGCATTTATGATAGAACCCCCAATAATAAAGCCGAGAATAAAAAAGCAAAAGTGAAGGTAATACTTTTTCATTTAAAATCACCAACAATAAAAGAAATAATTTTAAAACCAGTGTAAGAACCTAAAAAAGCTCCAAGAATTATCACAGCTTGTTTTGCCAGTTGCGTGAATTCACCGCTTAAACCTATTTCCAGACCTCTTATAGCAGAAAAAGAACCTCCGAGTCCTACCAATATTGCCCATAATCGTATATCTTTTAAAATCATATTAATTATTTTGACAGGAGAGTCAAAAGTAAATACAGCTGATAAAGCACCAATTAAAGCTCCACCTATAACAACTCCCATTGATGTGAAAAAAGGGATGGAAAAGACTTTTACAACTTTAAAAATCATATTGAACACCTCATATAATTATATGCTTAAACTTTTAAGCAAAAAACTTAGAAAAACGGATATTTTTTTTGCAAAAGAGAGAAATACTGAATAAATATAAGAGAAAATTTAAAATATTAGAAGATATGATGTAATTTCAAACTATATCCAACTTCTTTACCTGTGGTATAATAAAAATTGGAATGGAAATAATTTTAACAAATACATAAAATATTCAAAATTTTAAGATTAGATTACTTAATACACAAATCAAAAGCTGCTTATACTGGGAGGTGTGTTGAACACGCCAAAGAATAGACGGCAGTTTGTGGCCCTAAAGTCCGCCAATTCATTGGCGATGCAGTTCACAGTGTAAGTGGCTGATGAAGAGGTGATTGCTGTGGAATGCCCAAATTGCAAAAGTACGAATGTGGGCAAAATAGGGAATAACCTATATTTTTGCAGGGATTGCAATTGCGAGATAAAGATAAAAAAGTGTACAGCTGTTGTAAGCATGTATGATTCAGAAGGTTGCATAAGCAAGAGATTTAAAGTTTGTTACAATGCATAAAGGAGGGGTAGTCCCCTCTATTTATTTTCTGAAAAAAAAGTGATATTATAAAATTGCAGGTAAAGTTTCATTTTGGAATGAAAATAATATATTATTGATAGACTATAGATGGAGAGTAGTTAAACTTTAAATTTTAAGGAGTGGTACAGTGAATGAAATAATTGACAAATTGAAAGATATTTTAAGAGAAGGGAAATTGTATTTAAACGAGCCCATGAAAAGACACACTTCTTTTAAAATAGGTGGACCTGCAGATGTATTAGTTGTACCAAATAATCGTAAAGAATTATTAGAAATCATACCTTTGTTGAAACAAGAAAACATCCCTTTTTTTATACTAGGAAATGGCACTAATCTATTAGTAAGTGAAAAGGGCATTAGGGGAGTTGTAATAAAATTATCCTCTTTGAGGAATGTAATTGTAGAAGGTAATAGGATAATTGCTGAAGCGGGAGCACCTCTTTCCTATATTGCCAATGTGGCACTTGTACATGAACTTGCGGGATTTGAATTTGCTAGCGGGATTCCTGGCACTTTAGGTGGAGCAATAGTGATGAACGCAGGGGCTTATGGGTCTGAAATGAAGGACGTGGTAGAAAAAGTAGAGGTTTTAGATGGAGAAGGCAATATATTGATTTTATCAAACGAAGAAATGAATTTTTCCTATAGATACAGCATTATTCATGAAAAGGATTGGATTGTTTTAAGAGCATGGCTTAGTTTGGCAAAAGGGAAATACGAAGAGATAAAAAGCAAAATGGAGGAACTAAATGCAAAAAGAAGGGAAAAACAGCCTTTGGAGTATCCAAGTGCCGGAAGTACTTTTAAAAGGCCACCTGGATATTATGCTGGGAAATTGATTGAGGAAGCAGGACTTAAAGGCTATTCAATTGGAGGAGCTAAAGTTTCCGAAAAGCATTCGGGATTTATTATAAATACTGGCAATGCAACTTTTTACGATGTTTTAAATTTGATTGAGCATATACAAAAAGTAGTAAAAGAAAAGTTTGGAGTGGAACTTGTACCAGAAATAAAAATAATAGGAGAGAAATAGGTGATTTGACAAATGAAAATTTTTGCTGATTATCACACCCATACGGTATACAGTCATGGAAAAGGCACAATAGAAGATAATGTAAAAAGGGCGATAAAAATTGGGCTTGAGGAGATTGCAATCACTGACCATGGGCCAGCTCATGTGTTTTATGGCTTAAGAAAATGGGATTTTAAAAAAATGAGAGAAGAAATAGATAAGATTAATGAAAAATATCCACAAATTAAAGTGCTGATGGGAGTAGAAGCAAATTTAATCAGCTTAGAAGGAGATATTGATGTTCCAGATGAACTTATGAAATATTTAGATATTTTGCTTATGGGATATCACACGGGCATAATGCCTAAAAACTTTAAAAGCGCTTTACAGCTTTTTGGTAAGAACGTGGCAAGCAAATATTTTATTTCCTTGAGGAAAGAGATGAGAGAAAAAAATACTGAGGCAATGATCAATGCAATAAAGAAATACAAAATAGACATAATAACACATCCGGGAGCTAAAGTAGATATTGATACACAAAAGATTGCAAAAGCAGCAAAAGAGAGAGGGACATCTCTTGAAATTAATTCAAGTCACGGTTATATGACAGTTGAATACGTAAAGATAGCTAAAAAAGAGGGGTGCAAATTTGTAATAAACAGCGATGCCCATACACCTCATAAAGTAGGAGACTTTGAAAGAGGAATAGAAATTGCAAAAAAGGCGGGACTAACAGAAGAAGATATAATAAACGCAAAGAGGTGATATTTTTATGAGGTTTGTAATAATAACAGGCCTTTCTGGTGCTGGAAAAACACAGGCATTGAAGGCTATGGAGGATATGGGCTTTTTTTGTATAGACAATTTTCCACCTGCTCTTCTTCCAAAGCTTGCTGACCTTTTTTATCACTCAAAAAATGTTGATAAGGTAGCCCTTGGTATGGATTTAAGAGGTGGCCAGTTTTTTGAGGACATCTATTCTAGCCTTGAGTTTTTGAAAAAAAATAACTACGATTACGAAATAGTTTTTTTGGAAGCTTCTGACGAGGTTTTAATAAAGAGGTTTAAAGAAACTAGAAGAAAACATCCTCTTTCTGAAGAAGGTAGAATAGTTGATGGAATAAATGAGGAAAGAAAGAGACTTGCAGAAATAAGAAAAATTGCCAATAACATAATAGATACTACTAATTTAACTTCTTCCCAGTTGAAAGGGGAATTGTCTAATATCTTTTTAAAAGGCAAAAAGTTTAAAGGAATCATAATAGATATTATGTCTTTTGGATATAAATACGGTATACCTCTTGATGCTGACCTTGTGTTTGATGTGAGGTTTTTACCTAATCCTTTTTATATTGATGAATTAAGACCTTTTACAGGAAATGATGATAAGGTAAAAGAATACGTGATGAAGTGGGAGGAAGCAAAAGAGTTTTTAAAAAAATTAGGGGACATGATTAAATTTTTAATCCCTTATTATATAAGAGAAGGTAAATCTCAACTTGTTATAGCTATTGGATGCACAGGAGGAAAGCATAGGTCTGTTACTATTGCAAATGCCCTTTATGAGTTTCTAAAAAAAGAAGATTATTCTGTTATCTTGCACCATAGAGATATAGGAGAGGAGTAAGGTGACTATGAAGTGTTCTAAAGGGGGACCTTGTATTGTTGCTATTGGCGGAGGTACGGGGCTTTCTACTATGCTAAGAGGATTAAAACTTTATACAACCAATATTACTGCGGTAGTTACAGTAGCAGATGATGGCGGTGGCTCAGGAATCCTAAGACAGGATTTAGGGATACTGCCGCCTGGAGATATACGAAATTGTATACTGGCTTTAGCAAATACAGAGCCTACAATGGAACAACTTTTGCAGTACAGGTTTACTGAGGGAATGCTAAAAGGCCAAAATTTTGGGAATTTGTTTTTGGCAGCCATGATAGGTATTTCAAAAAATTTCGAAGAAGCTGTAAAAAAGATGAGCGATGTGCTTGCTGTATCAGGAAAAGTTCTTCCTGTAACTCTTGATGATGTAAGGCTTGTAGCAGAGCTTGAAAACGGAATTATCATTAAAGGGGAATCGCAAATTCCTGTTTTGCAGCAAAAAGAAAATAGTAAGATAAAGAGAATATATATTGAACCTTCTCATGCAGAGCCTTTTGAAGAAGTGTTAGTGGATATATTAAATGCTGATGCCATTGTATTAGGTCCTGGAAGTTTATATACAAGTGTAATTCCTAATCTTTTGGTAGATGGAGTGTGTGACGCCATTGAAGCTTCCAAAGCAATTAAAGTTTATGTCTGTAATATCATGACACAGCCAGGAGAGACTTTGGGCTATACTGCTTGTGACCATGTGAAGGCTCTTTTTGAACATGGGCTTAAATCTTTAGATTACATTATTGTCAACAATGGCGAAATTCCCCATGATTATATGGAGCGCTATATAAAAGACATGTCACAACCTGTTGAATACGATAAGAATCAGCTAGAAAGTATGGAAATTAAAGTAGTAGAAGAAAATTTAGTAGCTTTAAAAAAGGAATTTATAAGGCACAATGAGCAAAAGCTTGCAGAAGTAATTATAGGCTTGCTTAAGTGAACGACAAATTTTAGTCTATATTATACAAAAAAATATATTGACATTTGGTTAAGTAAGATATACAATAATATTAAGGATAAGCGCAAGCGATTGCAAGACTGTTGCAATTGGGCGCTTTTAAAAAATACATTTCAAGAAAGCGATTGCTGTAATATATTAGCAATTACTTGTAAGGGGGAAAGTGATGAGAAAAAATGTAAAGCTATTTGCGACGATAATTTTAGTTTTATCCTTATTGCTGACCAGTTGTGGTGTTAAAGATGCCAGTTCTAATAATGTTCCTGAGTCGGATGTAATATATCAGGTTATGATAGATAGGTTTTACAATGGTGATAAGTCCAACGATGACCCTAAAGTAAGTAAAGGTATGTTTGATCCAACCTATACCAATTGGAGAATGTATTGGGGCGGAGATTTAAAGGGACTGACAGAAAAAATTCCTTATATAAAAGGGATGGGAGTAACAGCTATTTGGATTTCTCCTGTTGTAGATAACATCAACAAACCGGCAATATATAATGGCGAAATAAATGCACCTTATCATGGATATTGGGCGAGGGACTTTAAAAGAGTAGAAGAACATTTTGGTACATGGGAGGACTTTGACAATTTTGTAAAGACTGCTCATGCTAATGGGATAAAAGTTATACTAGATTTTGCTCCCAATCATACGAGTCCTGCAGATGAAAATAATCCTGACTTTGCTGAAAACGGTGCACTTTATGACGATGGGAAATTATTGGGAACTTATAGCAATGATGTCAATAAATTTTTTCATCATAATGGTGGGATTACCAACTGGAACAATTTAGAAGATTTGCAGGATAAAAATTTGTTTGACCTTGCGGACCTTGATCAAAGTAATCCTATTGTTGACAAGTATTTAAAGGATTCTATCAAGTTATGGTTTAGTCATGGAATTGATGGGGTAAGGCTAGATGCAGTAAAGCATATGCCTATGGAATGGGTAAAAAGTTTTGCTGATGCCATATACGGCGTTAAAAAAGATGCTATTCTTTTTGGCGAGTGGATGTTAAACGGTCCCACTGACCCTTTGTACGGTTATAATATTCAATTTGCTAATACAAGTGGTTTTTCTGTATTGGATTTTATGCTTAACAGTGCAATAAAAGATGTTTTTGAAAAAGGTTATGGCTTTGACAGATTGAATGATACTATTGAAGAGACAAATAAAGATTATGATAATCCTTATAAGTTGATTACTTTTGTGGACAATCACGATATGCCGAGGTTTTTATCAGTCAATAATGATAAGGACAAATTGCATGAAGCTATTGCTTTTATAATGACATCACGAGGAATACCTGCAATATATTATGGCACAGAGCAGTATCTACACAATGACACAAATGGGGGAAATGACCCTTACAATAGGCCAATGATGGAAAAGTTTAATGAGGATACTAAGGCTTATGTTTTAATTAGAGAACTGTCAAATTTGCGTAAGATTACACCGGCATTACAGTATGGTAAGACAATAGCAAGATATGTTAGTGATGACGTTTATATCTATGAGAGGCAATATGGCAAAGATATAGTTGTAGTTGCAATAAATAAAGGAGAAAAGACTACTGTACAGAATATAAAAACTTCTCTTCAAAAAGGCAAATACAACGATTATTTAAAGGGTTTATTGAAAGGAGTTATTTTAAAAGTTGAAAAAGGTAAGGATGAAAACAACGTTTTAAGTGTAACTTTACCTAAAGACAGTGTCAGTATATGGACTAATGTAAGAGTGAAATAAAATTTTGGGTTTTTCCCAAAATTATTATAATAAAATTAAAATTAAGAGGAGGATTTGTATGAAGAAGTACACAAAAATAATTGCATTGCTGACTGTGATGGTATTCGTTTTGTCAGCTGCTTTAACAGGTTGTAGCGGCAGTAAGACAAGCGAAAATACTTCATCACAAGGTCAGACAGAACAAAAGAAAGAGCCTGTAGAATTGGTAGTATGGTCCCACTTAACAGACCCTGAAATAGCAAAAGTTCAGGAGATTGCAAACAAATGGGCAGAGCAGACTGGCAACAAAGTAAAAGTTTTGGCAGACCAGAGTGACTTCCAAGCTTTCTCAACAGCTGCTCAAAGTGGTAAGGGCCCAGATATCATGTTTGGTTTGCCACATGATAACTTAGGTACTTTTCAGAAGGCAGGACTTTTAGCCGAAGTTCCAGAGGGAGTTATAAACAAAGATGATTATGTTCCAATGAGCATAAACGCAGTGTCTTATGATGGAAAGATGTATGCTATTCCAATTTCTATGGAAACTTATGCGCTTTTCTATAACACAGAGAAAGTTAAAACGCCTCCAGCAACACTTGATGATTTAATTAAGTTGGGCAAAGAAGTAGGATTTCAATACGATGTAAATAACTTCTATTTTAGCTTTGCCTTTATATCTGCTTATGGCGGTTATGTGTTTAAGGATACAGGTGGTGGACTTGATCCAAACGATATAGGATTGAATAACGATGGTGCAAAGAAAGGCTTAGAACTTATAAAAGACTTTGTAACAAAATATAAATTCATGCCTGCAGATATAAATGGAGATATGGCAAAAGGTAATTTCCAAAGTGGAAAAATTGGACTTTATATAAGTGGCCCATGGGATGTGGACGGTTTCAAGCAAGCCAATGTTCCATTCAAAGTTGCTCCACTACCACAGGTTGAGGGTAAACCGATGCCTTCTTTTGCAGGTGTTCAGGCTGCTTTTGTAAGTGCAAATTCAAAGCATCAGCAAGAAGCATGGGATTTAATGAAGTATCTTGCTGAAAATACAGGATTACCACTATTTGAAACAGGTAGCAGGATACCAGTTCTTAACTCACTTTTGAACACTGACGAAGTAAAGAACAATGAAATTTTAAGTGCTTTTGCAGAACAGGCGAAAAATGCTATTCCAATGCCTAATATACCGCAAATGGCAGCAGTATGGACTCCTGCAGGCAATGCACTCCAGCTTATTACGTCTGGAAAAGTCCAGGTTGACAAAGCAGCCGATGATATGGTAAATCAAATCAAACAAGGTATCGAAACACAGCAGTAACGAAAGGGGGCTTCTAGCCCCTTTTTTTAGAGAAGGAGGTTGTTGTATGAAAATAAACAAAACTCTGAGGGATAAATTAAGACCTTATGCTTATTTGTCTCCTGCTATACTATCTATGACTGTATTAAGTTTTGCACCTATTTTGTATACTGTTTATATTGCTTTTACAAACTTTAATTTATATCATTTTAAAAATTATCAATTTGTAGGTTTAAAAAATTTTATTGATATACTTGCCGGCCCTTTCAAAGTAGTTTTTGCTCCTGTGTTTATATGGACAGTTATTTTTGCGCTTTCCGCTACATTATTGAGCTATATTATTGGCCTTCTTTTAGCGGTTATTTTGAATAACAAGAATATGTGGGAAACAAATTTTTATAGAGCAATATTAATTATTCCCTGGGGTCTTCCGGGCACGATTGCTGCTCTTACTTGGACAGGACTTTTAAATCAGCAGTATGGTGGTATAAATTTGATACTGCAGAAGTTACACCTTCCTATGATACCATGGCTTATTGACCCATTTTGGGCAAGAATTGCAATTATAATGGTTAGTGTGTGGATGGGTTATCCCTTTATGATGAATGCATCCTTAGGAGCTCTTCAAGCCATTCCGCCTGAACTTTATGAGGTTGCGGATATTGACGGTGCCACATGGTTTCAAAAGTTTAGAATGATAACAGTGCCAATGTTGACATCTTCTACTTTACCACTTATTATTTCATCTTTTGCATATAATTTCAACAACTTTGGTGCAGCATTTTTAATTACAGGAGGAGGACCTCCAAGAACAGATACTTCTTTTGCGGGTCATACTGATTTGCTTGTAAGTTCAGCATACAAGATGACAATGCAATTTAATAGGTATGACTTAGCGGCGGCTTTGTCTATAATTATATTTTTGATAATTGGCACACTAAGCCTTATCAATATGAAGATGACTCGTGCTTTCGAGGAGGTGGACTAAAATGGAATATGCAAGTGTTAAATTTGGTGATAAAAAAAGGACTCAAAAGATTTATTATAGGGAAAAATTAAAACCCCATGAAAAAGTATCTCTTTGGATTAGCCGACTTATTATATGGGCTGTAATTGCGATAATAATGTTTCCTGTGGCTTGGGTAGTAGGAGCCTCTATGGCGCCTGGAGATGCCTTTTTCTCTGGTTCAATTTTTCCACAACATATGACATTTCAAAATTATAAGGATGTGCTTGCTAAGACTAATTTTTTACTTTGGGTAAAAAATAGTATGATTTTGAGTGTTGGTGTTGCAACTATTCAATTATTTTTGACTGCTACATCAGCTTATGCTTTTAGTAGAATGAAATTTGTAGGAAGAAAAAATGGTTTAAAGAGTCTCTTGATAATGCAGATGTTCCCTACATTTATGGCATTACCTGCTATATTTGGTATAATGGCAAAATTAAACCTTCTGGATAATCTTTATGCTCTTATGCTAGTGATGGCAGGTAGTAGTGCTTTTAGTATATGGCTTTTAAAAGGTTATATTGATAGTCTTCCAAAAGAGTTAGATGAAGCTGCTTTAGTTGATGGGGCTACTCATTGGCAGATTTTTACAAAAATAATTCTCCCTTTAGCGACCCCCATGCTTGTAGTTATATTCTTATTTAGCTTTATGGGAGTGTACAGTGAATTTATTTTGTCCAGTGCGGTACTAAAGTCACCTGAAAATTACACAATAGCCTTAGGACTTCAAAGATTTATTCAAAACCAATTTTCAGCTCACTGGACTCAATTTGCTGCAGCTTCTGTTATGGCGTCCTTTCCTCTTGTAATACTCTTTATGGTATTGCAGAGGTATTTACAAGCTGGTCTTGCAGCAGGTGCAGTAAAAGGATAAAAATTGTTACACATGGAACAATTTGTAAATGCCGGATTATTTCCGGTATTTCAGACTGATGACAAACTTTCGTAAAGTAGATATTTTACATAAGTTGCGACTTGTGACAGAGCGCTAACAAAGCTTAGCAAGACTGAGGATGGAGGAGGGGCCGAAGCCAAGGAGGGCGGAGGCGGGCACCTAAGACAGGACGTCGAATGTGCCCGGTACCCCGCCGTAATCCGAAAGTCGCGCTTTAGCTTTGTCGCTTTGGAACTTCGGAGCAACGATGTAAAATATCTACTTTAAATAATTTTTGGTTTTTTGTCAACAAACTGAAATACCGGATTATTTCCGGTATTTTTATTTTGTATATAAATAAAAATTTATGGCAAGAATAAATATGTATTTGCTTTTAAAAGGAGGTGTCAAAAGTGACTAAGACTGTGGGAATACCCAAAGGACTTTTATATTACGATTTTTATCCAATGTGGAAAACTTTTTTTGAAGGTGTGGGAGCAAAAGTAGTGGTTTCCCAGGATACGAATAAAAAAATTCTTGATGAAGGAGTAAAGACCTGCGTTGAAGATGCTTGTCTTCCCGTAAAAACTTATGTAGGTCATGTAATGAATTTAAAAGACAAAGGTGTTGATTATATATTTATTCCAAGAATTGTAAGTGTAGAAAGAAAGAAATACCTTTGTTCAAAGTTTTTAGGACTGCCTGATTTTGTAAAAAGTTTAATTGAAGATTTGCCACCTATTATAGATGTCGAGATTAATTATTATAGAAATGATGAATTTACTCAAAAAGAATTTATAAAAATTGGTAGAATCTTTGGAAAAACTAAAGAGCAATCTTTAAAAGCTTATTTTGAAGCTACCCAACAACAAAAAAAGTTTGAAGAATTATTGAAAGAAGGTTTCACTAATTTAGAAGCTTTAAGAGTTTGGGAAAGCAACAAACTAAAAAAAGAAGAAAGTAATTATGACCTTAAAATAGCAGTCATTTCTCATCCTTATAATATTATGGATGAGTACATAAGTATGGGTATTGTTGAAAAGTTAAAAAGCATGGGAGCGCAAGTCTATACAATGGAAATGTTAGAGAGAAATTCAATATTAGAAGGAGCATCAATACTTTCAAAAGACATATTTTGGAACTATGAAAGAAATATTTTAGGAGCAGGGCTATATTTTCTGAAACAAAAAAATGTGGATGGTGTAATTATGATTTCTGCTTTTGGTTGTGGACCTAATTCTATAACAGAGGAATTGCTGGAGAGGATTTATAAAAGAGAGAAGGAGGTACCTTTTATGTTGATTACAATTGATGAACATTCTGGAGAAGCTGGCATTATGACTAGGTTGGAGGCTTTTATAGACCTTTTAAGATTTAACAAAAAGGCGGTGATGGTATGAAAATTACTTATCCCAATATGGGCTCTTTAAATATGATTTTAAAGACGATGTTTGAAGGAATCGGGGTAGAAGTGGTAGATCCACCCCCTTCTACTAATAAAACATTAACTTTAGGAGTAAGAAATTCTCATGAATTTGTATGTTTACCTTTTAAAATCAACGTCGGAAATTTTATTGAGGCTCTCGATAAGGGTGCAGATACGATTATAATGTTAGGGGGGATTGGACCCTGTAGATTTGGATATTATGGTCAGGTGCAAAAAGAGATATTAAAAGATTTAGGTTATGACTTTAAAATGATAATTGTTGATCCACCCCATGGTAGGTTAATAGACTTTCTTAAAGAATTGGCTTCATATTTTCCTAATGTAGATGGAAAAACGGCTTTAAAATCTTTTGTATTTGCAGTGAAAAAGATGATAGCAGCTGACAGATTAGAAAAGTTTTTGTTAAAACACAGAGCCCATGAAGATAAACCAGGTGTGACAACAAAAATATACGAAGAATATATGAAAAAGCTAGAAAAGGCTCAAACTGGTAAAGAAGTGGACAAAATAGTAGCAGAGGCTATGAAAAAAATAAAGGAAAATGCAAATGTACAACGGAAAATACAGCTTAAAGTGGCACTGGTAGGAGAAATTTATATGCTATTAGAACCTTTTACTAATATGGATATCAGCAAATCTTTAAATGAATTGGGGGTAGAAGTTACAAAAACAGAATATCTTTCAGATTATTTAATTAACAGTGCCTTTAAATTGCCTCAAAGGATGGAGTTTAAGAAAAACGCAAGAGGATATTTAGAAAGAGATATAGGAGGACATGGACTTAACACTGTTGCAAATACAGTAAAATATGCTAAACTAAAATATGATGGCGTGATTCACATACTTCCCTTTACCTGCACCCCTGAAATAGTAGCTCAAGGAATAATTGCAAAAATTAGTCGAGATTACAATATTCCAGTGATGTCTTTAGTATACGATGAAAACACTGGGCAAGCAGGTTACCAAACCCGTTTGGAAGCTTTTGTGGATCTTTTGTATAGAAAAAGGATGGAGGTAGTTTGCTGAAATCATCCTTTTAATTTTTTATTTTTCCAAAAATAATGGAAGGAAAAATGTATTTTGTGTGGAATATATAATAAGTGGATGGTTAGCAAGGGGTGATAGGTGTGAAGGAATTAGGAGAATTTTTAAAAAATGAAAGAATAAAGAAAGGGTTGACATTAGAAGAAATTCAAGAGATAACTAAAATACGAATACGCTATTTAAAAGCTATTGAAGATGGAGATTTTAGCATAATGCCTGCCCTTGTATATGCTAAGGGCTTTGTAAAAAGTTACGCTGAAGCTTTAGGATTGGATGGCAATGAGTTAGTAAAAAAATATGAGTATTTGTTTCAGGAGAAAGAGGAGGAGACATTACCTAATATAGAAACTAATTCTTCTTACAAAAAAGAGGGAAGAGATTTTTCACAATTTTTTTTGACTTTAAAAAAGGCAGTAATTTTTGTTTTAGTAATAGGTATTATAGGATACGGTTTTTACTATTTTATAAATCAAGTTAAAAAGGGACTTGCACCAATTCCACAACAAAATCAAAGTGAAGCTTCAACATATTCAGAAGACAAAACAGATTTAGAGAACAAAACAAATCCTTCACAGGAAAGCAATGTTTCTCAACCGAAAGTAAATACGTCGATTGAAAAAATATCGGAAACTTCCAAAAAAATAGAATATAAAGTTGTTCCCTCTGGAGAAAGTTATAAAGTGGAAATAAGCGTGCCTGGCGAAAAATGTTGGTTTAGTATAAAAGTAGATGAGAATGTGGTTTTTGAAGGTCTTATGACAAAGGATATGTCTAAAATTTTTGATGTAAAAGATAGTATTACTATATTGATGGGATATCCGCCAGCTGTTAAAATAACTGTAGACGGTGAGGAGTTACCAACAGTGCAGACACCATCACCGGTTACTATAAATATTCATACATAGAAAGGGGAAAGAAGATGATAAAAGAAGCTATATTCCATAAAAGCGATGTGCCTTACGCATATCCAGTTAATGAAAATCAATTAAAGATAGTATTAAGAACTGCTGTATTTGATGTGGATAGGGTATATGTTTTATACAAAGACAGATACGATTGGATGGGGAAATTCAAAATAAAACCGATGGTATTAATCCATACCAACGAATTATTTGATTATTTTGAAACTACCTTAGACCTTAATAAAAAATTTGTGTATTTTTTCTATTTGGTATCTGAAGGTGGCGAGAAATTATATTATACAGAAGCAGGATTTTACAAAAAAAGGCCAGAAGATGGATTTTGGGGATTTTTCCATTACCCTTATATAGGAGAGAAAGATGTATTTTTTGCTCCAAATTGGACAAGCGATTGCATTGTATATCAAATATTTCCTGAAAGGTTTAATAACGGCGACAAATCAAACGACCCTGAAAATGTAAAGCCTTGGGGTCAAAAGCCTACTGCAGATTCTTTTTTTGGAGGAGATTTACAAGGAATAATAGATAAAATAAATTATTTAAAAGATTTAGGTATAAATGCCATTTATTTAACACCTATATTTTTATCACCTTCCACACACAAATATGATACTACTGATTATTATACAATTGATCCACGCTTTGGCGATACGCAAAAAGCGAGAGAACTGGTTCAAAAATGCCATGACAATGGCATAAAAGTTATATTTGATGCCGTTTTTAATCACTGTGGGTATGACTTTTTTGCATTTCAGGATGTTATTAAGAATGGTGAAAAATCAAAATACTGGGATTGGTTTAATATATACGAATGGCCAATTAAAACTCATCCAAAACCTTCCTATGAAGCTTTTGCAGATACTGTATGGAGAATGCCAAAGCTTATGACAAAAAATCCAGAAGTGCAAAAATATTTATTGGAAGTGGCAGAATATTGGATTAAAGAAGTGGATATAGACGGTTGGAGGCTGGATGTTGCCAATGAGATAGACCATCATTTTTGGAAAAAATTTAGAGAAGTAGTAAAGACAGCTAAACCGGAAGCCATAATTGTGGGAGAGGTTTGGCATGATGCTTCTCCTTGGCTGAGAGGGGATGAATTTGACAGTGTAATGAATTATCCTTTTAGAAATGCAGTTGTGGACTTTTTTGCAAAAAGAAAAATAAGTGCTTCTCGCTTTAATACATTGATTACAGAGCAACTTATGAGACATATGGAAAGTGTAAATAGGGTTATGTTTAATTTGATAGGAAGCCATGATACAGAAAGGTTTTTGACTTTAGCAAATGGCATGGTTACGAGAATGAAGTTGGCGTTGGTGTTTCAATTTACCTTTGTTGGAATTCCATATATTTATTATGGTGATGAGGTAGGAATGGTAGGGGGCAATGACCCTGATTGCAGAAGATGTATGATATGGGAGGAGGAAAAGCAAAATAGAAGTATTTTTGATTTCTACAAAAAATTGATTTCTATAAGGAAAGAAAGTGAGGAGCTTAAATACGGAAATTTCTGTACTTTATACGCTATAGGAATGGTATTTGCTTTTAAGAGGGAATACAAAGGTAAATCAATAATTGTTGTACTAAATAACAGTAGTAAGCAGGAAGTAATATTTTTGAATGAAGTAGAAGGGAAAGAAGATATTTTAAAAATGAAGGAATTGAGAAGAAGTGGTAATCTCCTTTATTTGCAACCTAATTCCGCTTATATTTTAAAGTAACCAATAAGAGTTTAAATGAATAATATGAAGATAGAAAAATAAAGGGGAATGAAAATTCCCCTATATTTTTTAAAAAAACAGGGGTGATGGTATGAAAGATACATCCCGCTATGGCAGAGATTATCAATATTATAAAGATTATGAACTGTTGTATGGAAGTTACGACATTACAAAGCTTATCACATTAAAAAAATTAGTTGAAGCGAGTGAATATGAAGAGTGGAAAGATTACAAAGAGTTTAGGGAATGGTGTAATTCTGAAGAAAGACATAATTGGAAAAGTTCCCCTAAATATATTGAGTGGGAAAAGAAAAAATTATTGTAGTCTACTATAAACTATAAACCCCTTTTACTCGTGGTGTTTTTAAAAGGGGTGTTTTTTTTGAAATAATGTAGTATAATAAAAATAAGCCTGTTGAGGTGATACACTATGTCTTTTTCTTCAAACACAAAAGACGAATTAGCAAAGATTTACCCTGAGGATAAAGAGAGCAAAATAGCAGAGTTAGCTGCTTTGATTAGGACGATAGGTAGCGTTTCCATTTATGGCAATGGGAAAATTTCTTTGACTTTTGCTACAGAAAATGCTTCTGTGGCAAGGCTAATTTTTAAGTTAATAAAAGATTTATTTGGGATAATTCCTGAGACAATGGTGAGAAGAGGTAGGTATCTCAAAAAAACCTTAAACTATCTCCTCTTTATACCTGATACAAAAATTGTAGAAAAAATTTTAGATATAGTTAAAATATTAAATTATGAAAAAGGCCATATAAAATTAAATTATGGGATAGACAAAAAGATTGTAAAAAACACAAAAGCAAAAAAGGCGTATTTGAGAGGGGCTTTTTTGGGGGGTGGTTCAATAAGCGATCCTGAAAAAGCTTATCATATGGAGTTTATTACTCATAATTTGGAGCACGGGAAAGATTTAAGTAAATTGATAAATTCTTTTGATTTAAATTCAAAGGTTATTGCAAGAAAAAATAGTTATGTAGTATACTTAAAAGAGGGAGAGCAAATTGTTGATGTTTTAAATATAATAGGAGCCCACAGTGCTTTATTAAACTTGGAAAATATACGAGTGTATAAAGAAATGAGAAACAATGTAAATAGGATTGTAAACTGTGAAACTGCAAATTTAACCAAAACTATTAACGCGTCTTTAAGGCAAATAGAGAGCATAAATTATATTAAAGAGACAGTAGGTCTTGATTATTTGCCTCCTAATTTGAAAGAAGTAGCGGAACTTAGGATTAATTATCCTGATCTAAGCTTAAAAGAATTGGGACAAATGCTAGTTCCTCCTGTCGGCAAGTCAGGAGTGAATCATAGACTTAGAAAAATTGAAGAAATTTCAAACAAATTGAAGGAAAGGAGAGTTCAATAATGAAAGAAGTTACGATTGAAATTAAAAATAAGACTGGGCTTCATGCAAGACCTGCAGCATTATTTGTACAAACTGCTAGCAAATTTTCTTCACAAATATGGGTAGAGAAAGATAACAAAAAAGTAAACGCCAAAAGTATAATGGGGATTATGTCTCTTGGAGTGTCGCAAGGTAATGTTGTTAAATTAAGTGCTGAAGGTGATGACGAAGAAGCAGCTATAAAAGCATTGGTAGAACTTATTGAATCAAAATTTGGTGAGGAGTAAACAAAAAAGGTTTCTTTTTCAGAAACCTTTTTTGTATAAAAGGATGATAGTTTATGAAAAAAAATGAAATTGTATTGGAATATATAAAAAATTTACCTGAAGGTACCAAAATTTCTGTAAGAAGTCTTGCACAGACTTTACATATAAGTGAAGGTACTGCTTATAAAGCTATAAAGGATGCAGAAAATTTAATGCTTGTAACAACGATTCCAAGAGTAGGAACTATAAGAAGAAAACAAAAGGAGCCATTTTTTGACCGTCTCACTTATGAGGTTATTACAGAGGTAGTGGAAGGGACAGTGTTAGGTGGTCATGGTGGAATGGGAATGGAGCTTCACAAATTTTTAATTGGGGCCATGACCATCGAAGAAATGGTAAAATACATATCACCGGGAGATCTTGTAATTTTGGGTAATAGGGAAGATGCACAGGAAGCAGCTTTAAAAGCAGGGGCAGCAGTGATGATCACAGGAGGTTTTGATACATTATCTCATATAAAAGAACTTGCGGATAAGCTTTCATTGCCACTTATATCTACTTCTTATGATACTTTTACTGTAGCAACTCTTATAAATAAGGCGATTAATGAAAGTATGACACGAAAAAAGATTTTATACGTCAGCGATGTAATGACATATAATCCAATTTATATGATGCCTCAACAGACAGTAAAAGATTGGAAAAAATTATATACAGAGACTAAACATACCAGATATCCCGTTGTTGATTCAAAAGGGATGTTAGTTGGGATGGTTACTTCAAGGGACGTTGCTACTGCATCGGAGGATGATAAAATTGGGAGTATTATGACTCCTAACCCTGTATTTGTAACGGATACTACTACGCTCTCTTATGCAGCTCATTTAATGATATGGTGGAATGTAGAGATACTACCTGTGACTCGCGGTAGACAATTGATAGGGCTTATAAGCAGAGAAGATGTAATTAAGGCATTACATTATACCGCAAAACAGCCACAGATTAGTGAAGCTATTCAAGATACAATTTTTAAAGATTTTGATATGGAAAAAATAGAAAATGGAGTAAAATTTAAAGGTAAAATTCCTTCAATGTTGGTTAACCAATTTAGTACAGTAAACAACAGTGCTTTAATGATGTTAATGTGTGAATCTGGCATTTTTGCTATAACGCAGAATAAAAGATATGATGCTGTTTTAGATAATTTTTCAGTTTATTTTATTAAACCCATAGGTACAGAGGAATTAATAGAAGTTTTTGCAAGAATAATAGAAGTCACTAATAATTTTAGTAAGTTAGAAATTCGAATCATGCATGAGAAGGAAGAAATTGCAAAGGCATTGATGTCTGTTAGACTTTCTAAAAGAATAAAGATGGTTTAGGTGATTATATCATGTTTGCCCATTTACATGTTCATTCTGAATACAGCTTACTTGATGGTTCTTGCAGAATTAAAGATTTAATTGCTAAAACTAAAGAGTTAAATATGAAAGCCATAGCTATTACAGACCATGGAGTAATGTATGGCGTAATAGATTTTTACAAAGAAGCAGTAGCCCACGGTATAAAACCTATTATAGGCTGTGAAATTTATGTAGCCCCTCGAAGCATGCGGGATAGAGAATATGGGATTGATAATGAAAATTATCACTTGGTGTTACTGGCAAAGGATATGGTAGGTTATAAAAATTTAATGAAGATAGTGACTATGGCTTCAATTGAGGGTTTTTATTATAAACCGAGAGTTGACAAAGAGTTCTTAAAAGAGCACAGCAAGGGGCTAATTGCTTTAAGTGCTTGCCTTGCAGGAGAAGTTCCCTCTTATATTTTAAGAGGTGAGTATGAAAAAGCGAAGGAGGCAGCACTTTTTTACGATTCTATTTTTGGACGAGGGAATTTTTATTTGGAACTGCAGGACCATGGAATTTTAGAACAGCAAAAGGTAAATAAAGAACTTATAAGACTTTCCAAGGAGACAGGGATACCCTTAGTTGCTACTAATGATGTACACTATCTTGACAAAAAAGATGCAAAAGCCCATGAGGTACTTTTGTGCATTCAAACAGGGAAGACAATTGATGATGAAGATCGCATGTCTTTTCCAACTGATGAATTTTATTTAAAATCTCCAGAAGAGATGGAAAATCTCTTTTCATATTGTAAAGAGGCAATTGAAAATACTGAGAAGATTGCAAGTATGTGTAATGTAGAATTTGAGTTTAATAAGACGAAATTACCCAAATATGATTTACCAGAGGGCGTTGATTCCTATGAATACTTGAGAAATTTATGCTATGAAGGTTTGTACAAAAGGTATAAAAATCCAAACAAAGAAGTGATTGAAAGATTAGATTATGAACTTTCTGTGATAAAGCAAATGGGGTATGTAGATTATTTTCTCATAGTGTGGGATTTTATAAAGTTTGCAAAAGACAATGGAATTATGACGGGACCAGGAAGAGGTTCTGCGGCAGGAAGTTTAGTGGCTTATACGTTGGGAATAACTAACATAGACCCTATAAAGTACAACCTTCTTTTTGAGAGGTTTTTAAACCCTGAGAGGGTGAGCATGCCTGATATTGATTCGGATTTTTGTTATGAGAGAAGACAAGAAGTAATTGATTACGTTGTAAAAAAATATGGCAAAGATAATGTTGCTCAGATTATAACTTTTGGTACCATGGCAGCAAGAGCTGTCATAAGGGATGTAGGAAGGGCTTTAAATTATCCGTATGCAGAGGTAGATGTAATTGCAAAAATGATTCCTTTTGAATTAGGAATGACTATTGATAAAGCTTTATCTTTAAATCCTGAACTTAAAGTGCGGTATGAAAATGATGAAAGAGTAAAACAACTTATTGATATTTCTAGGTCTTTAGAAGGCCTTCCGCGACATGCCTCTACTCATGCGGCAGGAGTGGTAATATCAAAAGAACCTCTTGTCAATTACGTGCCACTACAAAAAAACGAAGATTCCATAGTAACTCAATTTCCGATGACCACTCTTGAAGAGTTAGGACTTTTAAAGATGGACTTTTTGGGGCTTAGGACTTTGACAGTTATAAGGGATACAATTGAAATGGTAAAAAAGAACAAGGGAGTGACTATAGACTTTGATTCTATGGAGTACGATGACCCTAAAGTTTATGAACTTATATCAAAAGGGGAGACAGAAGGAGTTTTTCAATTAGAGTCTTCTGGCATGAAGCAGTTTATGACAGAATTAAAGCCTAAAAACCTTGAGGACATAATAGCAGGAATTTCTCTCTATCGACCCGGACCTATGGACCAAATTCCAAGATATCTCGCTAATAAAAATCATCCAGAGAGTATAGTCTATGACCATCCTCTTTTAAAGCCAATTTTAGATGTAACTTATGGCTGTATGGTGTATCAAGAGCAAGTTATGCAAATTGTGAGAGATGTCGCGGGTTACTCTTTAGGTAGGGCTGACTTGGTAAGACGAGCCATGGCTAAAAAGAAAATGGATGTTATGGAACAAGAGAGAAAAAATTTTATCTATGGAATGGTTGATGATGAAGGAAATGTAATAGTTCCAGGAGCTTTGAGAAATGGATTAGATGAGTCAACTGCTAATAAACTTTTTGACGAAATGTTAGATTTTGCAAACTATGCTTTTAATAAATCTCACGCTGCAGCTTATGCTGTTATAGCTTATCAGACTGCGTATTTAAAAAGGTATTATCCTGTAGAGTTTATGGCAGCTCTTTTAAACAGTTTTGTAGATAACTTGGACAAGATTGCTTTTTATGTTCACGTGTGTAAAAAAATGGGGATAAAAGTGCTACCACCTGATATAAATGAGAGCGATTCATATTTTACAGTGGTAGAGGATAAAATAAGGTTTGGACTTAGTGCAGTAAAAAATGTTGGTTTAAATATGACAATGGAAATCGTAAGTGAAAGAGAAAGAAATGGGAAATTTAAATCTGTAGTCGACTTTTTTGAGAGGATGCAGGATAGTCAATTAAATAAAAAAGCGGTGGAAAGCTTAATTAAAGCCGGAGCTTTTAGTTCTTTTGGAGTGCGGCGTTCTCAACTTTTGTCAGTATATGACAAATTAATGGAAAATATAAAGAAAAATAGGAATAATAATATAAACGGGCAGATTTCTTTATTTGGAGAAATAGAACAAAAACATGGGGTGGAATTTGAATTTCCTGATTTGGAAGAATTTCCTAAAAGCAGATTGTTGTCCATGGAAAAAGAAACTTTAGGCCTTTATATAAGTGGACATCCTTTAGAAGAGTATGTGGAGGATATTCCTAAAATTACTAATGCCACTACTTTGGATTTTAAAGTTAGCGAAGAGGAGATGTTTCAACCAAAATTACGAGATAACCAAGAAGTGGTGATAGCAGGAGTCATATCTACAAAAAAAATTAAATTTACAAAAAGTAATAATATGATGGCTTTTGTCACAATTGAGGACTTGTATGGTACTGTAGAAGTAATAGTATTTCCAACTGTATATGAAAAGTATTCTAGTATAATAAAAGAAGACAGCCCGGTTGTAGTGAAGGGAAAGGTTAGTTTAAGGGAAGATGAAGAACCTAAAATTTTATGCGATGAAATTAAGCCGTTGTCTCAAGCGATAGTGAAGAAACTTTATCTTAATTTGCAGGATTCTGCAAAGATTGAGATTGTTAAACAAATATTACGAAAAAATCCTGGTAATATGCCAGTAGTTTTAAGGCTTAACAGTAAAAAATTATTAGCGGCTAATAGAGACTTGTGGGTAAATGGAAGCAAAGAATTAATTAAAGAACTTCATATGGTGTTAGGAGAGGAAAATGTTAAAGTAGTTTGAGAAAAAGTTTGCAAATTTTAAGTTGATAACTGAAAGAAAATAGATTAAAATATACTCTAGAAATACTAAGGAGGCAGTTTTATGTGGACGGTAATATATATGGCACAAGATATGGAGACAGCAGAAAAAGTCAAAGAGGTTTTAACAAAAGAAGGTTTCTTGGTAAAATTGCGTCCACTTAATAAAAAAATAGACAAAAAAGGTTCTTATTGTGAAATTTTAGTTCCAAAAGCAGAGGCTCAAGATGCGCAAAGTATTATTATTGAATATGGCCTATAATTTTTTGCCCGAAAGGCTGTTTTAACAAAAATGGGACAAGTATAGTCCATGTGGGATAAAAAAGGAGGTAAACTATGAAGACAATTGGGATACTTACAAGTGGTGGAGATGCACCAGGGATGAACGCAGCTATAAGAGCTGTGGTGAGGACAGGAATTTATTATGGGCTTAAAGTAAAAGGCATTATGAGGGGATATGCAGGGTTAGTAGAGGATGAAGTTATTGATTTAAATCTTTCTTCGGTAGGAGATATACTACAAAAAGGTGGTACTATTTTAAGAACTGCTAGATGTGAAGAATTTAAGAAAAAAGAGGTGCGCAAAAAAGCTTACGAAACTCTTCAAAAACATGGAATAGAAGGTCTGGTAATAATTGGAGGAGACGGTTCTTTTAGAGGTGCACAGCTTTTGAGTGAGGAGTGGAATGTAAATACAATTGGGATTCCAGGTACAATTGATAATGACATACCTTGTACGGATTATACAATAGGTTTTGATACTGCTTGCAATACTGTCATTGACGCGATAAATAAAATAAGGGATACTGCTACTTCCCATGAAAGAGCAAATATAATAGAAGTGATGGGAAGAAATGCGGGCTACATTGCTTTGTATGCTGGTCTGGCTGGTGGAGCAGAGATGATTATACTTCCTGAAGTGGAATGGAGCATCGATGAACTTTGTGATAAAATCACTTATGGGATAAAGAGGGGGAAGCTTCACCATATAATTGTTCTTGCAGAGGGAGTTATGAGTGCTCCAGAGCTAGCGAAAATGATTAAAGAAAGACTACCAAAATTGGACTTAAGGTATACTATTTTGGGGCACATTCAAAGAGGTGGAGCTCCTACAGTGATGGATAGGGTATTGGCAAGCCAAATGGGGGCAAGAGCAGTAGAATTGCTTTTAGAAAATAAAACTAAAAGAATAATAAGTATACGAAACAATCAAATTGTAGATGATGATATAGATGAGGCTCTTTCCATGAAGAAAGAATTTAACAGAAAACTTTATGAGCTCAGCAAGATATTGTCTATATAAATAAGTTTTAAGGAGTGAAGGTATGCGCAGAACAAAAATAGTATGTACAATAGGACCTGCCAGCGAAGACTATAATATACTGAGAAAATTAATTGAGAAAGGCATGAACGTTGCACGACTTAATTTTTCTCATGGAGATTTTGCAGAACATGGAGCGAGAATTGACAATATAAAAAAAATAAGGCAAGAGTTGGGGTTGCCTGTTGCTATTTTATTAGACACAAAAGGTCCTGAGATAAGAACAGGAAAGTTTAAAAATGGCGAAGTACAATTAAAAGAAGGACAAACTTTTGTCATTACGACAAGAGATGTATTAGGAGACGAAACTATATGCAGTGTATCCTACAAAGGGTTGCCTCAAGATGTGGAAAGAGGCAGCCGCATATTAGTTGACGATGGGTTAATTTCTCTGAAGGTTACAGATGTTAAAGGAGAAGATATAGTTTGTATTGTAGAAAATTCTGGTCCTGTAAAAGATCATAAAGGAGTAAATGTTCCAGGGGTAAAACTCAATCTTCCTGCATTAACTCAAAAAGACATAGACGATATAGAATTTGGAATTCAAAAAGGCATTGATATGATTGCTGCTTCTTTTGTTAGAAAGGCTTCTGATGTTTTGGCAATAAGAAGACTTTTAGAAGAGAATAAGGCAGAGCATATTTTAATTATTGCCAAAATAGAGAATCGTGAAGGAGTAGAAAATATAGACGAAATTATTAAGGTTTCAGATGGAATAATGGTAGCTAGAGGAGACTTAGGGGTTGAGATTCCTCTTGAAGAAATACCAATCGTTCAAAAGATGATTATACAAAAATGCAATAAAGCTGGGAAACCGGTAATTACTGCAACTCAAATGTTGGACTCTATGATGAGAAATCCAAGGCCTACAAGAGCAGAAGTTACAGATGTAGCAAATGCTATTCTTGATGGAACAGATGCTATAATGTTATCAGGGGAGACAGCCCAAGGTAAATACCCAATAGAGGCCTTTGAGACAATGGCTAAGATTGCAGAAAAGACAGAAGCTTACGTGGGATACAAAGATATAATCGATAGAAATATTGATACAAATGTTTCCATTACAAACGCTATAAGCCATGCAACTTGTACTACAGCGAGAGATATAGGTGCAGCTGCTATAATAACTTGTACTAAATCTGGCTATACAGCAAGAATGGTGTCAAGGTACAGACCTCAAGCTCCGATTATTGCTACTACTCCAAGCGAAAATGTTGCAAGGAAACTCTCTATAGTGTGGGGCGTATATCCTTTAGTTACAGAAGAGGTTTCTACTACAGATGAAATGATAGATGTGGCAATACAAAGTGCATTAACTGCAGGATTTATAAGGAATGGCGATATCGTAGTAATTTCCGCAGGAATTCCTGTAGCTATGGCAGGTACCACCAACATGTTGAAAGTACATATAGTAGGGGATGTTTTATTAAGAGGAATAGGTATAGGTTCTAAAGCTACTACAGGTGCTGTATGTGTTATTAATGATATAAGTAAAGATAAAGATAAGTTCCGAGAAGGAGATATAATAGTTGCTGCAAAGACTGAAAGAGATTTTATGCCTCTTATAGAAAAAGCTTCGGCTATAATCACAGAAGAAGGAGGGCTTACTTCTCACGCTGCTATTGTGGGGCTAAACCTAGGAATCCCTGTAATTGTAGGGTGCGAAGGAGCAACTTCTAAACTCAAAGATGGCATGACTGTAACGGTTGACACCGTTAGAGGATTTGTGTATAAAGGAACTGTAAATATTAAATAAGACAAGATTTTCTCTTGTCTTTCTTTTCTTTCTTTTTAAGGAGTGATTAAGTCATGCATGTATGGGATGCAGAGTTAAGAGTCCGATATGGAGAAACTGACAAAATGGGTATAGTTTACTATTCTAATTATTTTAACTGGTTTGAAATTGGCAGGACAGAGTTTTTTCGTTCTTTAGGGATGTCTTACAGAAGTTTAGAAGAAAAAAATGTAATGCTACCTGTAATTGACGCTCAGTGCAAATATTTTTCGTCTGCTTTGTATGACGACCTTATAATAATACGTACTCGATTAGAATTTGTTAAAGGAACCCGTATTAAATTTTTATATGATATAATACGAAAAGAGGATAACAAACTTTTAGCACAAGGTTATACAGAACATCCTTTTACCAACCTTGAAAAGAAACCTATTAACTTAAAGAAAGTCATGCCAGAAGTTTATCAAATGCTTGCAAAATGTTGTGATTAAAATTTATAAAAAATGGTATAAAATACTATGAAAATGAGTTATAATAAATAATAGGGTAACCGATTTTTTTAAATGCACTTTTTTAAGTGTATTTTTTCTTAAAATTATAGTAAACGTTTACATATTTTATAAGAACTCTATGTTTTTTCTCAATATAACGGTATAATAATTATGGGAAAAGGAGGCGTTTTTGTTGCACAACATAAAAGTAGGAGAAAATTATGAGGTATATATTGACAATATGGCTCATGAAGGGCAAGGAGTTGGAAGAATTGGAGGAGTTGCTACATTTGTAGAAGGAGCATTGATAGGAGAAAAGGTCGTTGCACAAATAGATAAAGTTTATAAAAATTACGTTATAAGTCATGTAGTCGAAATATTAGAAAAGTCTCATGATAGAGTAAAGCCTTTATGCTCTTATGCAAATAAATGTGGGGGTTGCTCTTTCCAGCATCTAAGTTACGAAGGGCAGTTAAAATACAAAACACAAAAGGTAAAAGACAATTTAGAAAGAATAGGCAAAGTGTATACTAAAGTTCATGAAATCATAGGAATGAAAGAGCCACAAAGGTATAGAAATAAGGCTCAGTTTCCTGTTGGAATGCTCGATGGTGAAGTAGTGACGGGCTTTTATGCGCCTCGTTCTCACGATATTGTACCTATAGAAAGCTGTATGATACAGAATGAGATTAGTGATAATATTGCAAGAACTGTAAGAAATTGGATTAAAAAATACAACGTTTCTGTATATGATGAAAAAGCAGGAAAGGGTTTGATAAGGCATATTGTCACAAGAGTTGCGTTTAAAACAGGAGAAGTTATGGTTATCCTTGTGGTTAATGGAAAACACATACCCTATAAAGAACAATTAATTGATGCTTTGAAAAAAGAGATAAAGGGGCTTAAAAGTGTAGTATTAAATATCAACACAAAAAGAACTAATGTGATTATGGGGAAGGATAATATAACTATTTATGGAAGCGATAATATTATTGACTATATCAAGGACATAAAATTCGAGATATCACCTTTATCCTTTTTTCAAGTAAATCCTGTTCAAACAGAGGTTTTATACGGAAAGGTCCTTGAGTATGCCGATTTAAAGGGAAATGAGACCGTAATAGACGTGTATTGTGGGATAGGTACCATATCTTTATTTGCAGCACAGAAGGCTTTTTTTGTCTATGGTATTGAGGCTGTCCACCAAGCAGTGGAAGATGCAAAGAGAAATGCTTACATAAATGGCATTAAAAACGTGGAATTTATTTCAGGACAAGCGGAAAAAGTAATGCCTGAGTTAGTTGATAAAGGAGTCAAAGCAGATGTAGTTATAATAGATCCTCCAAGGAAGGGTTGCGATATACCTGTTTTAGAAGCAATTGTGAATATGAATCCACAAAAAATTGTATACGTCTCTTGTAATCCTTCTACATTGGCACGAGATTTGAGATATCTTGATGACAAAGGATACAAAACGATGGAAGTGCAACCTGTTGATATGTTTCCTTATACGCATCACGTTGAAAGTGTTTGCTTGATTACTAATAAAAGTTAACAATTTTGATTACTGGAAGTAGAATAAAAATCGTGTTTCCCACTATTTAAAGAGAGTTAGAACTTAGGTTATTGGAAAATAAATTAATTGGTTTTAGATGTTTTTATGCAATAGAATAGACTTTGGGGTGCGTTAAATGAACCAGTTAATGATACAAGAAAAAATTTTTTTAAATATTGCTGTAGTTTTTTTAGGGTATTTTATAAAAAAATCCAGGAAATTTCCTGAAAATTCAGGTGATGTACTGAGCAAGATTGTGCTTTATATAACTTTACCTGCTACGATTTTAACTATTTTTTCTCAGTATAAAATTGATGCGCGATTATTTATTCTCACTTTTATAAGTATTATTTTGGGAGTTTTGACATTTATCTTTGGATATTTTGTGGTAAAAAAAGTTAACTTAGATAATTCTGATAAATGGACTCTGTTGGTTTCTATATGCGGATATAATATAGGTTTATTTGCCCTTCCCTTTATACAGCAGGTTTATGGAAATGAAGGCATTATAAATATGGCAATGTTTGATATGGGTAATTCTTTTATTGTTTTTGGTTTTGCCTATGGTGTATCTTTTTTAGCGGGTGGAAAAACTAATTTTAATTTAAAAGAGGTATCAAAAAAGATTATATATTTTTTTCCACTTGATGTGTACATATCAGCTCTTTTAATGAGTTTATTTAATATCAATTTTACTGGGATGACAAAGGAATTTATTTATCAACTTTCTCTACCTAACAATATTCTTGCTTTATTTACAATTGGATATTTTTTGGATTTTGATTTGAATAAAAATGAATTAAAAGCTTTGATAATAGGTTTGTTTGTAAAATTTTTACCGGGAGTTGCTTTAATTTTAACAACACCGTTTTTGTTTGATACAAAACTGCTTATAATAAAAATTATAACAATAGGAGCAATTCTTCCTACTCCTATGGTAGCAGTAATTTATGCCAAGGAAAGAGGACTAAATGCTAAATTGGCTTCTGTTTTTATTACCGCTTCAATTATTATAAGCATTTTACTTATGACTTATATAATGCTTAGATGGAAATAAAGGGCAGTAAGGTTTATATATTCCTTACTCCCCTTTTTAATTTATCTATTTCTTTTCTAAAGTATATATACATTATGCTTCCTTCAAACGCCCATTGGATGGCTGTTACAAACCATACATAGACAACTCCTAAATTTAAAATGTAGATGACTATGTACATAAGAGGAAGTCTTATAAACCAGCTGGATATTGTAGAGATAATAAAGGGGGTCTTTGTATTTCCACTTCCTTTAAGGCCTCCACCATAAACCATGCCAACTGCCATAAAAGGTTGTTCAATAGAGGCTACCATAAGACACAAAATTCCTACTGCAATTACATCGGTATCTTTTATAAAAGCTCTCATCAAAGGATAAGGTATTGTAAGGAACAATATTGACATTGTACCCATAATAGCTACAGCGAAGAATGCTGCAATATTTGTATATCTTTTTGCACTTTCATAGTTTTTTGCGCCAACCATTTGACCTGCCATTGTGGTTGCAGCCACTGCAAAACCCCATCCCGGCATAAAAGAGATAGATTCAATTGTAGTTGCAATTTGATTGGCTGCGAAAGCTACTGTTCCAAGGTGCATTATCATAAATATTGAAATAAGTCGACTTATGTCAAAGGAACCTTCTTGAAGAGAAGCAGGTAAGGCAAGTTTTAGTATCTTTACAATTATTTGCTTGTCAAAATTTATTATATCAAAAAGATCAATATTTAATATTTTTTGGTTGAAATAATATAACATTATAAATATAAAGCCAGAGAATTGTGCTATAGTAGTAGCAATTGCAGAACCTTTTACACCCAAAGCAGGAAAGCCTAATTTTCCAAATATTAAAATCCAATCCAATAAAATGTTGATAAATATAACTATACTTGCTGCTATCATGGGGGTTTTTGTATTTCCTTGTGCTCTTAAAACTGCGTTTAATACATTCATAAGCATATTAAAGAAAATACCTATTGATGCAATTTTTATATATATTTTTCCTAAGAAAAGTACATTACCAGTAGCACTGGCTATTATTAAAAAATTTTCTGCAAAAGCAAAAAGTATTAAAGAAATAATAATAGCGACAATAGTTCCTAACAAAATTCCTTGAGATGCGTATTTTTTAGCAGTTTCAAAATCTTTTGCTCCAATGCTACGGGCGACATAGGAAGTTACTCCTATAGAGATTCCCATTGCTACAAAAATGTTAGAGAAGGTATATATAATTTCTGATGCAAGGCCTACAGCACTAACACTGTCTTTACCGCCAAATTGCCCCACCATCATCGTATCTATTACCCACACAACCATGTATAAAAGCATTTCTCCAACTGCAGGTAATGCTAAATTAAGTATTTCTTTTATTTCTTTTTTAGTTGCCATATAACACCTCCTATTTTTATTGCAAAAATGCAAGGAAACTCCTACATTGTCTGTATTGTTTAGGGGCAATATCAATTGGATTATAATGGAGTCCAAATAGACTTTGATCAGCACTTATATATTTGTTTTTTCTAAACTTTTTAATCACTAATAGTATTATAACACAATAGGAAAATTAAAGTAACTGAGGCTTGTGTTGATAAAGGGATTTTTTAAATTTTGATTGAGTTTTTACATGGAAAAGTATAAAATATGAATAAAGGCAGTGTGGTGAGAAAATTAATTAAAGCCATGATTTTTAAATAATGAGACGGAGGCATATTTATATGTCTGAAATTATAAGACCAAAATATGAATACATTGCTTTTGATATTGCTAAAAGAATTGTAGATGGCGAGTTTAATGAGGGTGAGAGACTTTACGGCAGGTCAAATCTTGCGGGAATTTATAAAGTTTCACCTGAGACAATACGGCGTGCTATTTCCCTTTTACAGGACATGGGAGTAGTTTTTTCAGAACAAGGCAAAGGGATAATTATTAAATCCAAAGAAGCGGCGCAAAGATATATAAGCCAATTTAATGAAAGACAAACGTTAGAGGTTTTAAAAAAGGAATTGGTTAAAATCGTTGAAGAAAGAAAAAAACTTGATGAAAGACTAGAAACTCTTTTGTTAAAATTTATAGAATATGCCAATAGACTAAAAAATATTAGTGATTTTAACCCTGTTGAAATTCGCGTCAATGAAAAAAGCACTGCCGTTGGTAAGACTTTGGCTGAGTTAAAATTTTGGGATACTACAGGGGCGACCGTAATAGCTATTAGGAGAGGAGAAGATGTAATTATTTCTCCTGGCCCTAATGAAAGAATTAAAGGTGGGGATTATTTAGTTCTAGTTGGAAATAAAGAGGCTTTCCAAAAAAGTATATCTTTAGTTGATAATTATACTGTTATTAGTTTTTCCTAGCATCTTATTGCTAGGTTATTTTTTTTATTTGAATTCAATTTAAGTTAAAGAATTGCTTTCTGTTCACTTTCATGTATAAAATTCAAAAAAGAGGTTATATTTAGAAGTGAATTTATTAGTTTATGAGAGACATTAATTATTTTCCAATAAGAATAAAAAAAGGAGGAAATAACCTAGCTGGTAATGCCTTTTATTGACATACTGACAACTTTATTATATAATATAGGTTGTCACTTAGAAAGGAGGCGTGGTAGCATTGATAAGATTTGAAAATATAGTAAAAACATATGGAGAAACTGAAATATTAAAAGGAATAAATTTAGAAATAAAAGATAATGAATTGGTGGTTTTGATAGGACCGAGTGGTTGTGGGAAAACCACTTCGTTGAAAATGATAAATCGCTTAATTGAACCAACTTCTGGTAAAATATTTATAAACGGCCAAGATATTTCTCAGATAGACCCAATACAACTTCGCAGGAATATTGGATACGTGATTCAGCAAATTGGTTTACTTCCCCACATGACAGTAGGGCAAAATATAGAATTAGTTCCTTTGCTTAAAAATTGGCCAAAAAAGAAGAGAATTGAAAGAGTAAAGGAATTAATGCATCTTGTAGGAATGCCTCCAGAAGAGTATATGAACAGATATCCAAAAGAATTATCTGGTGGGCAACAACAGAGGATAGGAGTTGCACGGGCTTTGGCTGCAGATCCAGACATCATTTTAATGGATGAACCTTTTAGTGCCCTGGACCCTATTACAAGGTCTCAGTTACAAGAAGAACTTTTTGAATTGCAGCAAAAGTTGCAAAAGACCATTGTATTTGTAACTCACGACATGGATGAGGCGTTAAAATTAGGTGACAGGATCTGTATAATGAAAGATGGAAAAGTAGTGCAATTTGATACTCCCGAAGAAATATTGAAAAATCCAGCAGATGAATTTGTGGAGAATTTTATAGGGAAAAAACGAATGTGGATACAACCAGAGCATGTTTTAGCAAAAGATATTATGATTACCAATCCAATAAAGGCTCTTCCTTCCAGGACTCTTGCACAAGCGATAGAAATTATGAGTAATAGTGGTGTTGACAGTATTTTAGTGGTTAATAAAGAAAATCAACTTTTAGGCATAGTAACAGCGGAGGATATAAGGGCTAATAAAAACACTGCAAAACGGATAGAAGAGATTTATACTCGAAATGTTTATACAGTCAAACCTGATGATTCAATTTTAGATGTTCTTAAATTAATGGCGCAAAAAAATATAGGATATGTACCAGTAGTGAATGAAAATAATTTGCTCCAAGGCTTGATCACGCGAAGTGCCCTGGTAAATTATTTAGGTGCAAATTATGCAGAATAGGAAGGAGGACTTTTAAATAGTGTTGGCAGAATATATAAATTTTATGAAAGATAGAGCTGACGATATTTTAATTTTAACAACTCAGCATATTCAATTATCTGTTATGGCTCTGATTATAGCTATAGCTATAGGAGTACCATTAGGTATCTTGATTGCAAAATTTCCTTCAACTTCTTCATTTGTCATTGGATTAGCCAATGCTGTACAAGCAATTCCAAGTTTAGCTTTGTTGGGATTTTTGGTGCCTTTTTTAGGTATAGGCTCAACTCCTTCAATAGTTATGATAGTTATGTATACACTACTACCAATTATAAAAAATACCTATACCGGTCTTGTCAATATAGATAAAGCTATACTCGAAGCGGGTAAAGGTATGGGAATGACGGAGATACAATTAATGAGGATGGTGCAACTGCCATTGGCTTTACCTGTTATAATGGCAGGTATTCGAATAGCAGCTGTGACAGCCGTTGGTTTTACTACTTTGGCGGCGTTGATTGGAGCCGGTGGTTTAGGTCAATTGATTTACAGGGGGATATCTATGGTGAATAACCAGATGATACTAGCAGGTGCAATACCAGCAATGATTTTGGCACTATTGATAGACTATATTTTACTTTTAGTAGAAAAGATAGTAACTCCAAAGGGAATAAAATAAAAAAAGGAGGAGATTTTAAATGAAAAGAATTTTGCTATTAAGTTTGGTTTTTATTTTAGCTGTTACTTTCATGGCATCTTGCGGTATTGGCAGTTCTCAAAGGAATGCAAATGATACTGTAGTTGTAGGATCAAAAAATTTTACAGAGCAAATTATCGTAGCTAATATGGTTGCCGAAATGATTGAAGCACATACCGATCTCAAAGTAGTGCGAAAACTAAACCTTGGCGGTACAAATGTAAACTTTGAGGCGATAAAAAGGGGAGGTGCGAATAACGGAATAGATATTTATGTTGAATATACAGGGACAGGTTTGGTGGACATATTAGGGATGGAACCTACTACTGATCCAGAAAAAGCTTATGAAACAGTGAAGAAAGAATATAAAGACAAATGGAATATAGTATGGTTGAAGCCACTTGGATTCAATAATACCTATACTTTAGCTGTAAAGGATGAATTGGCAAAGCAATATAATTTAAAGACTTTTTCAGATTTAGCTAAAATTAGCGATAAGTTAATCCTGGGAGCTACAATGGAATTTTTGGAAAGGCCTGATGGCTATCCTGGTCTACAAAAAGTGTATAATTTTAAGTTTAAAGATGCAAAATCTATGGATTCGGGTATAAGATATACAGCGATAGATAATAATGAAGTTCAGGTTATTGATGCTTTTTCTACTGATGGATTGCTAGTATCTCATAAACTAAAAATACTAGAAGACGATAAACACTTTTTCCCACCTTATTATGCTGTACCAATTATTAGGCAAGATGTGTTAGACAAACACCCTGAATTAAAAGATGTTCTCAACAAATTGGCAAATCAAATTTCTGATGAAGAAATGCAAAAACTTAATTACAAAGTCGATGGTGAAGGGCAAGATGCAGCAAAGGTGGCAAAAGAATTTCTAAAAGAAAAGGGATTAATTTAGCAGCAGAAATGTAAAGCTTCCTGAATTTAGTCGGTCAGGAAGCTTTATTATTTTATTTTAAGAATTAAAAATAAATTTTCTTCACTTTATCAGTTCAATTTGATAAAATATGTACTATACATAGAAAAGGTATAAAGGGGGATGCATTGTGAAGAACCTACGCATATACGATACAACATTAAGAGACGGAGTTCAAGGACAAGGTATATCTTTTACTGTGGAAGATAAATTAAAAATAGTTAAAGCGCTTGATGAGTTTGGTGTGGCCTATATTGAGGCAGGTAACCCTGGGTCTAATCCTAAAGATATTGAATTTTTTGAAAGAGTTAAGAATATTAAATTAAAAAATGCTAAATTAATTGCTTTTGGTAGTACAAGAAGAGCAAATACAACTACCGAAGAAGATGCTAATGTAATTTCACTCTTAAATGCTGACACAGAGGTAGTAACTATCTTTGGCAAGTCATGGGATTTTCAAGTTATAGAAATTTTGAAAACCACTTTAGAAGAAAACTTAAAAATGATTTATGATACAGTAAAGTTTTTTAAAGACAAAGGTAAGTCAGTTATATTTGATGCAGAGCATTTTTTTGATGGTTACAAACAAAATCCAGAGTATGCTTTAAAGACATTAGAAGTAGCATTAGAGGCGGGAGCAGACAGTGTATGCTTGTGCGATACAAAAGGCGGAGCTTTTCCTATGGAGGTTTATGAAATAACAAAAACTGTTGTGGATAAATTTAATACAGAAGTAGGGATACACTGCCATAATGATAACGGAATGGCTGTTGCAGATTCCATAATGGCAGTTGAGGCAGGGGCAATACAAGTACAAGGTACAATAAACGGTTATGGTGAAAGATGTGGCAATGCGAATTTATGTACCTTGGTACCGAATTTGCAATTACTTATGGGATATAAATGTGTGCCTGATGAAAATCTAAAACAATTGACTCATTTAGCGAGGTTTGTAAGTGAAATTGCAAATGTTACTCACGATGAAAGAGCACCTTTTGTGGGAAAAAACGCATTTGCCCATAAAGCTGGAATGCATGCTGATGCTGTAAATAAAAATACTTACTCTTATGAACTGATTGACCCGTCTTTAGTGGGAAATAGCAGAACCTTTTTAATTTCTGAAGTTGCTGGAAGAGGAGCAGTTTTAAATGCTATAAACGAGATAGACCCAACCATCAAAAAAAATTCACCTGAGACAAAATTAATTCTTGATAGGCTAAAAGAAATGGAGTATTTGGGGTATCAATATGAAAATGCAGGAGGCTCATTAGAACTTTTGATAAGAAAAGTCCTTGGAAGATACAAGCCAGCCTTTAATTTAAAAGAATTTAAAGTTATTGTAAATGAACCTTCTGTCAATAGTGTTAATTCTTTTGCAATTATAAAGGTGGAAGTAGATGGAGTGGAAGAAATAGCCGCTGCGGATGGAGACGGACCAGTGCATGCCCTTGATAATGCTGTAAGAAGGGTTTTGGAGAGATTTTATCCACAGATAAAAGAGATGAGGTTGACAGACTATAAAGTGAGGGTTTTGGATTCTAATTCTGCGACTGCTGCTAAAGTGAGGGTTATAATTGAGTCTACAGACGGAAAAGATTCTTGGAGCACGATTGGAGTTTCTACAGATATTATTGAAGCTAGTTGGAGGGCACTTGTTGATTCAATAGAATATAAACTAAATAAGGAGAATTGATTTATATGCGGAGAAATTGACATAAGTTTATTAAGGTGTTAAAGTAAAAGTGAGCCTGTCAATATCTCCGCTTTTTTATGAAAGGAGAGTACCTCTTGATAATAAGTGCAAGCAGGAGAACGGATATTCCAGCTTTTTACAGCGATTGGTTTTTTAAAAGAATTGAAGAAGGTTATGTTTTGGTAAGGAATCCTTTTAATTTTCATCAAGTCAGTAAAGTTTCTTTAAAGAAAGATGCAGTAGATGGCATTGTGTTTTGGACAAAAAATCCAGACAAAATGATACCAAAATTGTATTTAATAGAGGACTATACTTATTATTTTCAATTTACTTTAAATCCTTATGATAAAAAAATAGAAAAAAAAGTGCCGGAAAGATCTTATGCCATTGAAGTTTTTAAGAGGTTGTCCAGAGAAATAGGGAAAAAACGGGTTATTTTAAGGTATGACCCTATTATTTTAACTAAGGAGTTTGATATAGATTACCATGTGAAAAATTTTAATGAGATAGTGTCTGAACTTTATGACTACACTTCAAAATGCATAATCAGTTTTGTGACTTTTTATCCTAAAGTACGTAAGAATTTAGAAAGAATAGGTGCTTATGAGATAACCAAGAAACAAAAAATAGAAATTGCACACAGATTTTATGAAATAGCGAAAGAGCACTCAATTCAACTTGAGACCTGTGCTGAAGAATTGGAGTTATCCTACTATGGTATAGAGCGTGCAAGATGTATAGATCCGGATTTAATAGGGGAACTTTCGGGGAAAAAGCTTAATGTAGGAAAAGATAAAAATCAAAGGAAGTTTTGTGGATGTGCAGAAAGCGTTGATATTGGCGCTTATGATACTTGTTTACATGGTTGTATTTATTGCTATGCAAACAGGAATACGAGTTCTATAAAAAGAAATTTAAAGCAATATGATGTAAATTATCCATTGTTGTGTAGCAATTTGGTAGATGGAGACATAGTAAAAGAGAGAAGTGGAGTTTAAAAGAAAAAATATTATTTGCTAGAATAATAACAAAAAAGAATATTGTTATTTTATGATAAATATTATCTAATGTTATTGACTTTATACGAATGCGGACTTATAATTATTTTAAAAAGGATATTAATTAGTTATAATCGTGTATACAATATGCAAGATTCAGCTAGTAAATTTTAAGAGAGGTGTTTTTATGCAGTCTAATTTGCTGCTGCTAGGTACTATACTTCCTATTATAGCGGGTATTATTATTCTTTTTTTGAGACAACCTTTTATAAGAAAGGCTTTTATTGTAGTATCTTTAAGTGTAATCGTGGTGTTATCTTTAATTATGTTGACGACATTGAAAGTACCAGATGTTTTTAATTACATGACTTATTACAATGTAATGGATTTGGCTATCAAAGTAGGGGATTTTGTTCTTTTGCTTTATGTGATTTATATTTCTTTTAAAATTAAAGAATGGAAAGCTACTTTTTTTGCGGTATTACAACTTGTTCCTTTAATATACTTTGAATTTTTTAAATTAAAAGAACATAAAATTGCGATGTTTTTTGTAGACGAACTCTCTATCATTATGAATTTAATCATATCTATTGTTGGTTCTTTAATAGCTATTTATGCTTTTGGATATATGGACCATCATGAAGAAGAAAAAAAAGTTTCTCCTACAAGACAGCCAAGGTTTTTTGCTATTATACTTGTATTTTTAGGAGCTATGAATGGGATAGTATTTTCAAATAATTTGATGTGGATGTATTTCTTTTGGGAAATAACTACACTAAGTTCTTTCCTGTTAATAGGCCATGACCAGACTGAAGGGGCTATTAAAAATGCTTCGAGGGCATTGTGGATTAACATGATGGGAGGCTTTGCTCTTTTATTAGGTATAATATTTATCTATACAAACTACAATACAATTTCTTTGGTAGAAGTATTGAGTATAAAAGACGCTACTTATATACTTCTACCCATGTTTTTTATAGCGTTTGCGGCATTTACTAAGTCTGCTCAACTGCCTTTTGAGAGTTGGCTTCTCGGCGCAATGGTGGCTCCAACACCGGTTTCAGCGCTTTTGCACTCCAGTACAATGGTTAAGGCAGGTATATATATTCTACTGAGGTTTTCGCCACTTTTTAGAGGTACTTTGTTGAGTGACTTTATAGCAATATATGGTGCTTTTACTTTTATAGCTACGGCTTTCCTTGCTGTAAGTCAAAGTAATGCTAAAAGGATATTAGCATATTCTACTGTGTCAAATTTAGGACTTATGATAGCAAGTATCGGGCTTAATACTTCTGGCGCTATTGCTGCAGCTATATTGCTCTTGATATTCCATGCAGTGTCCAAAGCTTTGTTATTTTTGTGCGTTGGAACAATAGAGCAACACATTGGAAGTAGAAATATTGAAGACATGAAAGGCTTAATAAATAGGATGCCTGTAACAACAATAATAACTTTTATAGGAATTTTAACTCTTATGGCAGCGCCCTTTGGGATGCTGGTTTCTAAATGGCTTATAATAGAAGTAGCAGCTAAGCAAATATTGATTTCCCTTATATTGGCGATAGGAAGTGCTTTAACAGTATTTTATTATACCAGATGGATAGGAAATCTTTTGTCAGGGACATATTTTAGCAAGCGCTCAGAGGAACGTATGAATTCCACAATCGGTATTTCTCTTTACAGCTTAACAGCTATAGCTATTGTGTTAAGCTTTATAGTTTCTAATCTTTATAACATGTTGGTGGTGCCGCAGATATTGACTATGAAAATGAATGTAGCACTAAAGGCTGTAAGAGGTTATTTATATACCTCAGCCGGTGGGTTTACTATATATCCAATTTTCATAACTCTTGGCATAGCAATTGTACTTTCATTGATTTCTATAAGAAAGGCTTCAGGAATTGCGGTAAAAACTGTTCCCTATACGGCTGGTCTTAATTATATAGAGGATAGTGGATATAATGTAAAGAATTATTATTTTACGACTTTTACAAATGAGGGAACATTGACGAAATATTTTAATTATGTTTCCATTCTTTTAATTGCTGTGATTTTGGGAGGTGCCATGTTATGACTTTGTATAAAATTATAATATTTGTCACAGCAATAATCGTTGCTCCACTGATTGGTGGTTTTTTGTCTGGCATTGATAGAAAGTTAACCGCTCATATACAAGGAAGATATGGACCTCCCATTTGGCAACCTTTTTACGATGTAATAAAACTTTTGCACAAACAAAGACTATTAGTAAATGACTTTCAAGTGTTTTCAGCTTATATGTATCTTTTGTCGGGGATTCTTTCGGTAGGACTTTTTGCATTAAAAACTGACCTTTTGATGATTTTATTTATAATGTCTGTAGGAGTTGTGTTTTATATAGCAGGAGCTCTTTCGACAAAATCACCTTACAGCCAGGTAGGGGCGCAAAGAGAGCTTATGCAGATGTTGGGTTACGAGCCAATGCTTATATTTTTTGTAATAGCAGTATACAACGTGACAGGAAGTTTTAATTTGGCACAAATAATGATTCATGGCAGATTACTTTTGGATTTGCCGTTGATGTTTATATTGTTAGGCTTGGTATTGACAATAAAGTTAAAGAAATCGCCTTTTGATTTATCAGCTTCAGAACATGCCCATCAGGAATTGGTAAGAGGTATTTTGACGGATTATTCGGGCCCGTATCTTGGTTTGATACAAATTGCAGATTGGTATGAGCTTGTGTTAATATTGGCTATGATTGCAATACTGTGGTCACAAAACCTTGTGATAGGTGCTCTTATTGCTTTAGCGACCTTTTTTGCGGATATAGTATTGGACAATATTAGTGCGAGAATGACAGTAAAATGGATGTTGGTCTTTAGTTGGAGCATAAGTATTTTGCTTACCATTGTAAATGTAGCTTATATATACTTTAGGAGATGATTTGTATGGGCTTAAAAGAGTTTATAGAAAAATCATTTAAAAAATCACCTTGGGTTATACACTATGACTGTGGCAGCTGCAATGGTTGTGACATTGAGCTTTTAAGTTGCATGACTCCTCTTTACGATATGGAAAGGTTTGGCATGGTCAATGTAGGCAATCCAAAACATGCGGATATTTTAGTTGTTACAGGTACTGTGAATCACAAGAATAAAGTGGTTTTGAAAAATATATATGACCAGATGCCAGAACCTAAAGTAGTAGTGGCAGTTGGGGTTTGTGCTGCTACAGGAGGTATTTTTAGGGAATGTTATAATGTCGTAGGAGGAGTAGATAAAATAATTCCCGTGGATGTGTATGTGCCAGGTTGCCCTGCTAAACCCGAAGCAATTATAGATGGCCTGTACAAAGCTACTGAAATTCTAAAGGAAAAATATGATAAAATGGCAAAAACTGAAGAGGTGTTAAAATGATTAATAGTAGAGAAGTAAAAATTGATGAGATTGAAAAAGAAGCGAAGTATTACTATGATAATGGTTATAGATTTGTTACAGAAACTTGTCTGGAGGAAGATGGGAAATTTAAGATAATTTATACTTTTGCAAAAGAGTATGAACTGGAAAATTTTCATGTTTATGTAAATACATCGGAAGAAGTTCCTAGTATTTCAAAAATATACTTTGCAGCTCTTTTAGTGGAAAATGAAATACAAGAGATGTTTGGCCTTAAGTTTAAAAATCTGGTTATAGATTTTGAAGGATTACTGCTTTTAGGTGAGTATTCTCCTATTTCTCCTCAGGCAAGTATAGAAATTATCAAAAAGAATAAAGGTGATAAAAATGAGTGACAAGAGTACTATACCATTTGGACCACAACATCCGGTTTTGCCAGAACCTATACATTTAAAACTTGTTGTTGAAGATGAAAAAGTTGTGGAAGCATATCCTTCTTTTGGGTATGTTCATAGAGGTCTTGAGATGCTGGCACAAAAAAAGGATGTCAATCAGATGGTCTATGTTGTTGAGCGGGTTTGTGGGATTTGTAGTGCAATGCATGGCCAGGCCTATTGTCAAGGGGTAGAAAGCCTTTTAAACATAGAAGTTCCTGAAAGAGCAAAATATTTGAGGGTGATTTGGGCTGAACTTCACAGGATTCACAGCCATTTGCTTTGGCTAGGCCTTATGGCTGATGCTTTTGGCTTTGAGAATCTTTTTATGTTAACTTGGAGAATACGAGAAAAAATCATGGATATTTTAGAGGCGACTTCTGGCAACAGAGTAATTATCTCTGTAAATATAATTGGCGGTGTAAGAAAAGATATAGATGGTGAGCAAGCAAAATGGATATTAAAAGAACTTGACAAGATTGAAGAAGAACTTAAAGAAGTTAACAAAGTAGTAAGGAATAATTATACAATAAAACAAAGGACTGTAGGAATTGGCGTACTTACTAAAGATGATGCGTATATTCTTGGAGCAACAGGTCCTGTGGCAAAGGGAAGCGGTGTTGCTATTGACATGAGAATGACAGGTTATGCTGCCTATGGCGATTTGGACTTTGAACCTGTAACAGAGACTGATGGAGATACGTATGCTAGGACTATTGTGAGAATGAGAGAGATATTCCAGTCTATAGACCTTGTGAGACAAGCTATAAATAAAATGCCAGAAGGAGAAATTGCCATAAAGGTAAAGGGGAATTTGCCGGCAGGGGAAGTTATTTCAAGAGTTGAACAATCCCGCGGTGAAGTGTTTTACTACCTTAAATCTAGCGGTGGGAAAAATTTGGAGAGGCTTAGAATAAGGACTCCTACTTTTGCAAATTTAGCCGCACTTTTAAAAATGTTGCCAGGAAGTTCACTGGCGGATGTGCCAGTATTGGTTTTAACTATTGACCCTTGTATAAGTTGTACTGAAAGGTAGGTGGTATAGATGTTGGATATGCTTAAAAACGTCCTCAGCAATCTTATCCACAAACCTGTTACAAGGAAATACCCTTTTGAAAAGAGGGAGCCTTTTGAAAGAGCGAGAGGACATATAAAGAATGACATAGACAAATGCATTTTATGTGGTATATGCCAAAGAGTCTGCCCTTCTAATTGCATACAGGTAAATAGAAAAGAGGGTAAATGGGTTTTTCAACCCTTTGAATGCGTAATTTGCGGTGCGTGTGTTGAAAATTGCCCAACGAAATCATTAAAAATGGAGGCAGAATATAGAGCTGTATCCAATGAAAAATATGAAATAGTTCACAAAAAGGAAGTTAAGAATCCTCCCACCAAGGATAAAAAGGAAGTGGCATAAGTGCATGAATTGTCTGTAACGCAGAGTCTAGTGGACATGGTATTGGAGGAAGCACAAAAAAGAGAGATAAAAAAAGTTACAAAAGTTACCATTGTCATAGGAGAGCTTACTGGTCTTGAAAGCGAAAGTATACAATTTTACTTTGGTGTATTAAGTGAAAATACAGTGGCAGAAGGAGCTGAATTAGTTTTTAAAAAAATAAAGGCACAGTTTAAGTGTGGACAATGTGGCAACATATTTGAACGTGTAAATTTTACTTTCAATTGCCCTGTGTGCGGTTCGACAGGAGTATTAGTGGACAAAGGAAAAGAATTTTATATAGAAAGCATAGAGGTGGAGTAGTATGGAGGAAATAATAATTATTAGAGATGTTCTTGAAGCAAACAACAATGTTGCCAGTAAGAACAAAGCTATAAAAGATGAGAGAAATATCTTGATGGTGAACATAATAGGTTCACCGGGAACAGGAAAAACCAGCTTTATCTTAAAAGCAATAGAACATCTTAAAGTACCTTGTGGTGTCATTGAAGGGGATGTCACTTCTGATATTGATGCTAAAAAAATGGCTGAGAAGAAAATTCCAGTTGTACAAATAAATACAGGCGGGTCATGCCATTTAAATGCTGGTTCAGTAAATAGGGCACTTCAAAGTTTGGCTTTTGACAATGGCATAGTGTTTATTGAGAATGTAGGCAATCTCATCTGTCCTTCTGGATTTGAATTGGGGGAAGACTTCAAATTGGCAATGGCAAATGTAACAGAAGGCGATGACAAACCCTATAAATATCCACTGCTGTTTACTAAAGCGAAAGCTGTAGTTTTGAATAAAATTGACATGCTGCCTTATTTTGAGTTTAATAAAAAATTTTTCTACGATGGAGTACGAGCTTTAAATCTAAATGCACCAATTTTTGAGGTGTCTGCAAGGACTGGAGAAGGGTTTGGAGAGCTTGCAAAATGGTTAGAGGAAGAATATCAAAAATTCAGGCAAAACAAATAGAAATTGCTGGTATTGTACAGGGCGTAGGTTTTCGCCCTTTTGTATTTACTCTTGCCAAAAAGTATCATTTAGGAGGTATAGTCTATAATACGTCTTCAGGAGTTTATATAGAAGTGGAAGGGGGAGAGGAAAATATCAATAATTTTTTAAAAGAGTTAAAAGATAATCCTCCTCCCCTTGCTGTTATCGATGAAATAGAAGTAAAAGACTTAGGAATTAGAGGTTATGAAGACTTCAAAATTATATCTAGTAAAGAAGATGGTGGATTTGTTCCTGTATCTCCTGATATGGGGGTCTGCGACGACTGTTTAAAGGAAATGAACGACCCAAATGACAGAAGATACAGATATCCTTTTATAAATTGTACTAATTGTGGCCCCAGGTTTTCTATAATAGAGGATATTCCTTATGATAGATCTAAAACTTCTATGAAAGTATTTCCAATGTGTGAAAAATGTGAGAAAGAATACAATGACCCCAATAACAGGAGATTTCATGCGCAACCTGTTGCCTGTTTTGACTGCGGTCCTAAGCTTGAATTTGTAGGAGGAAGTTGCAAGGAAGATGAAATAAAATGTGCTGCAGCTGCTCTTAAAAAGGGGAAAATTGTCGCTATTAAAGGTATAGGTGGTTTTCACTTGGCAGTAAACGCCCTTGATGAAAAGGCTGTTTCTAGTTTGAGAATTCGGAAAGAAAGATATGGAAAGCCTTTTGCTGTTATGATGAAAGACATAAAGCAGGTAGAGGAGTATTGCATTGTAGGAGAAGAAGAAAAAAAGCTTCTTTTAAGTCAGAGAAGGCCGATTGTGCTTTTAAAGAAAAAAGGAGAAAAACTTGCAAAAGGCGTTGCTGACGGATTAGATACGTTAGGAGTAATGCTTCCCTACGCTCCTATACATTATCTTTTGATGGAAGAGATTAATTTTCCTATTGTGATGACAAGCGGAAATGTCAGTGAAGAACCTCTTTGCAAAGACAATAAAGAGGCTTTAGAAAAATTAAAGGATATAGCTGACGTTTTTCTTTTAAACAATAGGGATATAGTCAACAGAATAGATGATTCAGTCACTTCCTTTAATGGAGGTGCTGAGAGAATTATAAGAAGGGCAAGGGGATACGCTCCTCAGCCAATTTTATTGAAAAAAGATGCTAAAGTAAATGTACTGGCAGTTGGTGGCTTTTACAAAAATACCTTTTGCCTCACGAAAGGTCATTATGCTTTTGTGAGTCATCACATAGGAGATTTAGACAATGAAAAGACTTTTGAATATTATAAAGAGCAAATAGAAAGGTATAAAAGACTTTTTAGAGTGACACCTCAGGTAATAGCACATGATATGCATAAAGGTTATCTTTCTACTCAATATGCTTTGACATTAGATTTACCTTCTATTGAAGTTCAGCACCATCATGCCCATATTGCCAGCTGTATGGCTGAGTACAATCTTGAGGAAAAAGTTATAGGAATAGCTTATGATGGTACGGGATATGGTGTAGATGGGAATATATGGGGTGCAGAATTTTTGATATGCGATTTAAAAGATTTCTTAAGAGTAGGGCATTTAGAATATAAACCGCTTCCCGGCGGTGAATTGGCAATAAAAAAGATATACAGAACTGCTTTAGGTTTTATTTCAAAGGATATAAATTTTTACAGAGATTTTGTGGGAAAATTTGATTCTAAAGAAGTTGATTTGATTTTGAAGCAGATTGAGAAGAAGATTAACACTCCTTATGTGTCCAGTATGGGAAGATTTTTTGATGCGGCGGTTTCTTTGATAGGCATAAGAGATCAAGTGCTCTTTGAGGGGCAGGGTGCAATGGAGCTTGAGAGCTTAATAGTTGAAGATAATGATTTTTATGATTTTGAGGTTTATCGGGATGAGGAATATATAATAGATCCAGAGGTAATATTGCGTCAACTCTATGAGGATTATAAAAATGGGGTTGACAGAAGAGTAATTGCTACAAAATTTCACAACTCTATTGTTGAGTTTACGTTTTATTTGGCATTAAAATTGAGAAAAGAATTCGGAATAAATAAAGTAGTATTAAGTGGTGGAAGTTTCCAAAATAGGTATTTATTAAAAAAACTATTGACTAGGCTTACTGCTTCAGGATTTGAAGCCTATTCTAACAGCAAGGTTCCTTGCAACGATGGAGGTATTTCATTAGGGCAGGCTGTTATTGCGGGTAAAAAATTGGAGGGATAAACATGTGTATTGCAGTTCCAGCAAAAGTGTTAAAAATTGAAGGAAAAATTGCAGAAACAGAGTTAGGCGGGGTTATAAGAAGGGTGTCGATAGAGATGGTGCCAGAGGTTAAAGTGGGAGATTATGTGATGGTTCATGCGGGCCTTGCCATAAGTATTGTGAATAAAGAAGAAGCAGAAGTGGAAAGAGAGCTGTGGGAAGAGCTTATGGAGGTTTTACAAGATGCAACAAACGGAAATGATTAAAAAAGCTAAAGAAATAATCGATGTTTTTAACCCAGGAGTGCAATTTAATATAATGGAAGTTTGTGGTTCTCACACAATGGCTATTTCAAAATTCGGTCTAAGGCAGATTTTGCCTAAAAACATAAGACTTATATCAGGCCCAGGATGCCCAGTGTGTGTAACAGCCCAGAACGAAATAGATAGTATAATAGAACTTTCTAATAAAAATGTAGTAATTGCTACTTTTGGTGACCTAATAAGGGTGCCAGGAAGTAAATCATCATTACAGCAACAAAGGGCAGCAGGCAAAGAGATAAAAGTGTTTTATTCACCTCTTGATGCTTTAAAATACGCTGAGGAAAATACGACTAAAGAGGTAGTTTTTATAGGAATAGGATTTGAAACGACCATTCCCACAGTTGCCGTTACTATAAAGGAGGCAAAGGAGAAAAATATAAAAAACTACAGTGTGTACTGTCTTCATAAGACAATGCCTGAAACTTTAAGAGCACTTCTTGAAGGAGGTTCAAACGTACAAGGTTTTTTACTTCCAGGACATGTAAGTGCAATAACGGGAAGCAAGATATATGAGTTTATTCCGAAAGAATTCGGAGTTAGTGGTGTAATTTCTGGCTTTGAAGCAATGGATATTTTAATGAGCATTATAATGCTTCTTAAAAATTACAAAAATTCCTCAATAGAAATTCAGTACAAGAGAGTTGTAAGAAAAGAGGGAAATATTAAAGCACAGAAGATAATCGAAGAAATTTTTGAACCTTGTGACAGCACTTGGAGAGGTCTTGGAAAGATCAAAGGTTCAGGACTTAGGATAAAAGACAAGTATAAAGACTTTGATGCGGCGGTAAAATTTGATATAAAACCAATTGGAGGAGAAATCGAGATAAAAGGCTGTAGATGTGGAGATGTTTTAAAAGGGAGTATTTATCCTAATGAGTGCCCTTTGTTTGGAAAGGCGTGCACTCCTGAAAATCCTGTGGGACCTTGTATGGTCTCTTCAGAGGGTTCTTGTGCAGCTTTTTACAAATATGGGGCGTAAGAAAGGATGAGAAGGATGGATAAAGTTTTGCTGTCCCACGGTGGCGGAGGGACTATGATGGAAAGTTTAATTGAAGAAGTTTTTTCAAAGGCCTTTGACAATGAGTACATAAAAGGGATGGAAGATGCGGCGCTACTTTTTGAGAATATTACTTTTACCACTGACAGCTTCATAGTAAAACCTATTTTCTTCCCCGGTGGAGACATAGGAAGACTTGCAGTGTGTGGGACAGTAAATGACGCGTCTATGAGAGGAGCCAAGCCTTTATATTTAACTTCTGCCTTTATAATTGAAGAGGGTTATCCTATGGAAGATTTAAAAAGAATAGTAAAGTCTATGGCTGAGACAGCAGAAGAAGCAGGTGTTAAAATAGTTGCTGGAGATACCAAAGTCGTAGAAAAAGGCGGTGTTGATGGAGTATTTATAACCACTTCTGGAATAGGTGTGGTATATGAAAATGTAGATGTGTCAATTAAAAATGCAAAACCGGGGGATGTAGTATTGGTTTCAGGGACAATAGGCGATCATGGAATGGCTATTATGAGTGCTAGAGAAGAGTTACAATTTGATCCTCCAATTTTATCTGATGTTTCACCACTTAATAAATTGATAGAAAAGCTTATGACTTTAGGAAAAGCTGTAAAGGTGTTAAGAGATCCTACAAGAGGCGGAGTTGCGGAAGTGCTTTATGAAATATCAAAAATGAGCGGCGTTGGTATTAAAATATACGAAGATAAATTGCCTGTCAAAGATAGTGTAAAATATGCTTGTGACATGATGGGTTTTGACTTTTTGCACTTAGCAAATGAAGGGAAGTTAATTGCCGTTATTGACAGGAAATATGCGGAGGAAGCTTTAGAAATAATGAAGTCAGATAAATATGGGAAGGATGCGGCAATAATAGGAGAAGTAAATGATTCAAAGCTTGTTACACTCAATACGATTTACGGTACTTCAAGGATTGTTGACAGGCCAATAGGAGAGCTCCTCCCAAGAATATGTTAAGGCTAAACTTTGTCAACAAACTGAGGGATAGCTTTTAGCTATCCCTATTTTTGTGCATAAAATTCAATTATTTTCACTATTACATCTACGGCTTTTTCCATTACATAGGTTGGTATAAATTCATATTTGCCGTGGAAGTTATGTCCTCCTGTAAAATAAATTAGGTGTTGGTAGTCCCATATAGCTTTGCAAATATTATTTGTCTTTGGGTACTTGGATAACTTGAGGAACTTTCATCCGATGCTGTATGATATTTTACGTATTCCAAAAATCTTTCTACTACTTTTGACATATAGTTTCACTTAAAATTTTTCCCAGTGCAAAACTTCAGATAAAGCTTTTTTACTTTTTGGTTGTGGCTCTTCTGCAGGATATCCTAATGATATTATGGAAATCATTCTTAAGTTGTCAGGAATGTTGAGATAGTTATTTATTTCTTCTTCATAGGTTCTGTTATATCCCGCAACCCAGCAGGAAGCTATACCGTAAGCAGTAGCTGCCAGTAATATATTTTCTGTTGCTGCTGACCCGTCCTCTAAATGATGTCTGTTATTTTTATCACAATAGACAATAATGCAAGCTGCTGCATCTTTAATAAATTTACCATAAGTAGCTTTTTCGGCTATAAATTTAAGTCTTTCTTTGTCTGTTATAACAACGAAATGCCAGGGCTGTGCGTTATTTCCACTGGGAGCAAGTCTTGCACAGTCTATTATATCTTCTAATATTTCTTTTGGAATGGGTTTGTCTATGTATTTTCTTATACTTCTTCTTTTCTTTAAAGCCTCTAATGCATCCATAAGTTTTACACCTCCTAGATATATTATATCCCATAAAGAAAAAATATCAAAAAGATTGACAAAAATTTATTACTGTATAAAAATAAAGCCAAGTAAACTTATACATACTTTTGAAAAACTTGAACAACATAGATTTATGGTATAAAATAAGTATGTAAATAAGGAATGGAGGTTTACATATGAAGAAATTGATAGGTTTTGATTATTCAAAAGCTCTACAATTTGTAAGTCAAAAAGAAATTGAATATATGGAAAAGCATGCAAAATTATCTCTTGATATGGTGCTTAGTAAAAATGCTCAAGGGAATGACTTCTTAGGATGGGTAAGTCTTCCCAAAGACTATGATAAAGCAGAGTTTGAACGCATTAAAAAAGCGGCACAAAAAATTCAGTCAGATTCTGACGTATTAGTAGTAATAGGTATAGGTGGCTCTTATTTAGGGGCAAGAGCGGCAATTGAAATGCTTTCTCATTCCTTCTATAATTTGTTGCCAAAAAGTAAGAGGAACACTCCGGAGATTTATTTTGCTGGAAACAGCATAAGCTCTACATATTTAAGCGATTTACTTGAACTTATAATGGACAAAGATGTATCAATAAATGTAATTTCTAAATCGGGTACTACCACAGAGCCTGCGATAGCTTTTAGGGTTTTTAGAGATTTCCTTGAGAAAAAATACGGAAAAGAATGGGCTAAATCGAGAATATATGTGACAACAGATAGAGCGAAAGGAGCTTTAAAAAAATTAGCTGATGAAGAAGGATATGAAACATTTGTGATTCCTGACGATGTTGGAGGAAGATACTCAGTTTTGACAGCTGTAGGTCTTTTACCAATAGCAGTAGCAGGCATTAGCATAGACGATATGATGCAGGGAGCTTATGATGCTTCAACGGTCTATACCAAAGACAACCTTAATGAAAATATAAGCATGCAGTATGCAATTTTAAGGAATATTTTATACAGAAAAGGCAAAGCTATAGAAATACTTGTAAATTATGAGCCAAAGCTTCACTATTTTTCTGAGTGGTGGAAACAGCTTTTTGGAGAGAGTGAAGGCAAAGACAATAAAGGAATTTATCCTGCTTCAGTAGATTTTACGACAGATTTGCATTCAATGGGTCAGTTTATACAAGAGGGAAGTAGGAATATTTTTGAAACAGTTTTAAATGTTGAGAAGCCTACGAAAGATATAGTTATAAATGAGGATAAGGATAATATAGATGGACTTAACTTTTTGGCGGGTAAAACTATAGATTTTGTCAATAAAAAAGCTTTTGAAGGGACCTTGCTGGCTCATACAGATGGAAATGTTCCTAACCTTGTAGTAAATATCCCTGAAGTATCTCCATATTATTTTGGAAATTTGGTATATTTCTTTGAAATGGCTTGTGCTATAAGTGGATATATAAATGGTGTTAATCCATTTGACCAACCAGGAGTAGAGGCTTACAAAAAAAATATGTTTGCACTTTTAGGGAAACCAGGATATGAAAAAGAAAAAGAATTGCTAGAAAAAAGATTGGGAAAATAAATTAAAGGCCGGGCATTTGCGCGGCCTTTTTAAATAGGAGTTGACTTATTTTTTTGTGTACATTAGATCGTAGTATTCTTTTAACATTCTATTAGCTGAGAAAGCTTCATAAGTCGTCCTTATGCTTTCTCTCATCATGCTTTCCCATTTCGCTTTATCGTTATAATAGGTTGGCACTACTTTATTTAAAAGGACGTCATACAGTGCTTCAAGGTCGTGTTTGTCTAATTCTTCTATATTATCAGACTCAAAGCCATCTCCAAATTGCCAGCCATTTACTCCGTCTATACAAGCTTCTGGCCACCATCCATCTAAAATACTTAAATTTAACACTCCGTTCATAGCGGCTTTCATGCCTGACGTACCGCTGGCCTCCATTGGTCTTCTTGGATTGTTTAACCATACATCAGCGCCTCGTGTGAGCATCTTTCCTATAGTCATATCATAATCTTCTAAGAATACTACGCTTTCAGGATATTTCTTTGTCATTTCTATTAATTTTGCAACAATTTTTTTACCCACATCATCTAATGGATGACCTTTTCCAGAAAACACCATTTGAATTTTTTTAGACCTTAGATAATCACCTATAACTTCGTCATTTGTAAATATGAGGTCACTTCTCTTATAAGGAGCAGCTCTCCTTGAAAAACCTATCAAAAGCTTGTCAGCGTCTAATTTAACTCCTGTCCTTTGATATACAAAATCAATTAATTCTTGTTTTAAAATATTATGAGTTTCTAAAAGTCCTTCACCTTTGTTGTAGGCTTCTATTATCCTTTTATCTACCCAAGTATTTCTATCGATTCCATTAGTTATGGAAATTATAGGGGCCTTATTGTCAACATGTTGCCACATTTTGTTTGCAGTTTGACCGTGAAGTTTTGAGACACCGTTTGCAATGCGAGAAAGTCTAAGTCCTGCTACAGTCATATTAAAGGGAATGCCACCAATTTGGGCCATTTGCTCAATTGAAAGGCCATTGTTTGCTCCCATGTACATAAGAAGTTCTAGATCGTGAGATTCGTTTCCTTCTTTAACAGGGGTATGAGTTGTAAATACTACTTCTTCTCTTGTGGCTTTCCACGCCTCTTCAAAACTCATATTTTGATTTTCCATTTTCTCTCTTATAAGCTCAATGGCTGCTAATACTGCATGCCCTTCGTTAAAATGATAAACATCTACATCAATTCCCAAAGCTCTTAAAGCTCTTACTCCCCCAATGCCTAACACCATTTCCTGTGCAACTCTTTCTTCACCAAACCATCCATAAAGTTGACCCGTTATCCATCTGTCTCCATTTTCTGGTATATCTGTGTCAAGCAAATACAGAGGAGCATTGTCAAAGCTGTCTACCAACCATACTTTACAGTATACATCCCTATTTCTTATTTTTACTTTTACCTTTACTCCTGTGTCCTTTAAAAAGTCATATTTACGTGTGTAATTGCGATAGGCATCATAAGGATAGCCGTCTTCACCTATATGTTGTTCTGTATAACCTTGTTTCCACAGTATGCCTATTCCTACTAAAGGCATACCTAATTCTTTTGCGGCTTTTAGATGGTCTCCTGCTAAGATTCCAAGACCACCAGCATATAGTTTAAAATCTGATTGTAAGCCGTATTCCATGCAGAAATAGGCTACTCTTGGTAATTTTTCGTTATTCATATTAAACCTCCTCATTTTCCAAGTGTTAAGTATATTATAATATTAAAAAATCTATTATGCAAGGGTTTGCACAAAGATTAAAAAAGAAAAGAGTGTTGAATTTGCTCTAATAATTTCTGTCTCAAAGTGCAGGCCATTCAGTAAATGCCATAATATAAATAATTGCCAGTGTTGTAAAAAGAATTTTTAAGTTCATTTGAAAGCATAAAAAATTTTCGTATTGACAGGGGAATTAAACCATAGTATCATATAGCTTAAATAGTTTAACAATTTAATACTTTAAAATCTCTTATCAAGAGTGGTGGAGGGACTGGCCCGATGAAACCCGGCAACCGGCATTTTATATGCGTCTTGGTGCCAATTCCAGCAGCGTTTCGCTGAAAGATGAGAGAGTTTTGGTGTCTCTTCTTTTGGCGAAGAGACTTTTTTATTTTTAAAAATGGAGGCGATGTAGATGTTGAAAAATGAAAATTTGTGTAATAAACTTAAGAAAAGGAAGTTTGTTGTGACAGCAGAAATTTCTACGCCGAAAGGGGTAGATGTAACGAAAACTATTGAGAAGGCGAGAAAATTAAAGGGTATTGTAGATGCCTTAAATATAACAGATTCTCCTATGGCGAATATGCGAATGAGTCCCATAGCGGTAGCTCACCTCTTGCAAGACCATTTAAGCATTGAAGCTATTTTTCATTTGACCTGTAGGGACAGAAATCTAATTGGACTACAGTCAGAACTTCTTGGAGCTTATGCATTAGGGGTGAGAAATATATTGGCATTGACGGGAGATGACCCCTCCCATGGTGATACTCCTCAAGCTAAAGGGGTATATGATGTAGATTCTATTGGGCTTTTAAAAATTATCAGTGCTTTTAATAAAGGCTATGATTATAATGGCAATAAATTAGATTCACCAACAGAATTTTGTGCAGGCACTACTGCTAATCCAAATGATTTAAGAGATGAGGCGATAGAGAAGCTTAAAGTTAAGATAGAAGCAGGGGCAGAGTTTATTCAAACACAACCGGTTTATGATGAAGAGATTTTATTTAAGTTTATTGAAAAGATTAAAGATCTCAATGTACCACTTTTGGTAGGTATATTGCCTCTTAAAAGCTTTAAAATGGCAGTTAATTTAAATGAAAAAGTGCCAGGTATAGATATTCCAGAAAAAGTTTTAGAAAGGCTAAAAGATGGAGGAAAAGAAGAGGGAATAAACATAGCTGTAGAGTTTATAAAAAATGTACGCAGTGAAGTTGCAGGAATTCACATTATGCCTTTGGGAAATACAGATGTAGTGTTAGAGATAATTTCTAGAATTGATGATTTGGCTTGTGAGGTTATACAAAATAAAGTTCAGATGAATTGAAATGGAGGTTAAAAATGTTAGACATTTTTAAAGAACTTTCAAATAGAGTGATTGTTTTTGATGGAGCAATGGGGACACAACTTCAAGAGAGGGGTTTAAAAAGTGGAGAGTGTCCCGAATATATGAATATAACCCATCCAGAAGTAGTATTTGATATCCACAGGTCCTATATAGAAGCAGGAGCGGATGTGATTGAGACAAATACCTTTGGCGCTAACAGGATAAAATTAGCAAAATATGGACTGGAAAATGAGGTTTTCAATATTGTCACTCAGGCTGTCAAAATTGCCAAAGAAGCTTCCAAAGATAAACCTGTGGCACTTTCTATAGGACCTATTGGAGAACTTTTGACCCCTTATGGAGACATGACTTTTGACGAAGCTTATGATGTTTTTAAAGAAGTAGTTATAGCTGCAGAAAGAGCGGGAGCAGATATTGTTTTAATTGAAACAATGTCAGATATGCTGGAGGCAAAAGCTGCCATTCTTGCTGCTAAAGAGAATTCCAACATGAAAGTGATCTGCACAATGACTTTTCAAGAAGATGGAAGGACTCTCATGGGGTCAGATCCTATAACTGTAGTAGTTAGTTTACAAGGGTTAGGATTAGATGCCATTGGTGTTAACTGTTCTACTGGTCCCGATAAAATGATAAATGTGGTTGAAAAAATGTCTCAAGTTTCTCGCATACCTATTATTGCACAACCTAATGCAGGTATGCCTGTGATTAGAGACGGCAAAACAGTTTATGACTTAAAACCAGAAGAATTTGCTAGTTTCTTTCCTTCTCTTGTTGAAAAAGGTGCCTCTATAGTTGGTGGTTGCTGTGGTACTACTCCTCACTATATAAAACTTGTTAAAGAGGCTGTAAAAGATTTGAAACCAAAAGTCAAAGTAAACAAATTTACAGCAGTAGCTTCTAATACAAAAACAGTTTTCATAGGTGACGATTATCCTTTAAGGATTATAGGGGAGCGTATAAATCCGACTGGGAAAAAGAAGTTGAGTGAGGCTTTTTTGGCGGGAGATGTAAGTTTAGCAGTAGAGGAAGCTATAAAGCAGCAGAAATGCGGAGCGGAAATATTGGATATAAATGTAGGAGTTCCTGGGGTAAACGAAGAAGAATTACTTCCAAAAGTAGTTTCTGAAATACAAAATGTGGTAGACATTCCTCTTCAAATAGATAGCACTAATATTAAAGCTGTAGAAAAAGCTATAAGAATTTTAAGAGGTAGACCCATAATCAACTCTGTAAGTTCAAAAGAGGAAAGTTTAAAAGAAGTGCTTCCTATTGTTAAAAAATATGGAGCTTGTGTTGTAGGACTTACTGTAGGAGATAAAGGGCTTCCCAAAGATAGGCATGAAAGAATTGAAAATGCGAAAAAAATTATAAAAAAAGCGGAAGAGTATGGCATACCCAAAGAGGACATATTGATAGATTGCATTGTACTGACGGTTTCTTCTGAGCAGGAAGCTGCAATTGAGACTTTAGAAGCGATAAAACTGGCTAAAGAAGAGTTAGGAGTAAATACTGTTGTGGGACTTAGCAATGTTTCCTTTGGTTTACCTGAGAGGAAATTGATAAACTCTGCTTTTTTAGCGATGGCAGCGTCATACGGCCTCACTACTGCTATTATAAATCCCTGCGATGAGACTATGATGGATACTTTAAGAGCTACAATGGTTTTACTAAATAAAGATAAAGGCAGTGTAAATTATCTGAATATATATGGGAAAAAGCAAAAAGAGGAGCTCAGAGAAAAAGAACAACACAAAATTCAGGAAGAAGATTTAAAGTCAAAGTTCTATATACAAATTTTGGAAGGTAAAAAGTCAGGAGTAGAAGATATAGTAAAAAATATTTTAGAGGAGGAAGTTCAGCCTCTTTCTATAGTGGATAACATAATAATTCCTGCCCTAAAAGAAGTGGGGGATAGATACGAAAAGGGCGTGTATTTCTTGCCACAACTTTTAAGTTCTGCTGAAGTGGTGCAAAGTGCTTTTAAGATAATAAAAGAAAAGCTTCCAAAGGGTGCAGTATCTAAAGGCAAAATAATACTTGCTACAGTTGAAGGAGATGTGCACGACATAGGAAAAAATATAGTAAAGGTTTTGCTTGAAAACTATGGATATGATGTAATTGACTTAGGAAAAGATGTCAAAGGAGAAGTGATATTAGAGGAAGTAAAGCGAACAGGGGCACCGTTAGTAGGCCTAAGTGCTTTGATGACGACAACTTTATTTAACATGGAAAAAATTATTAAACTACTTAAAGCAAATACTGATGTGAAAATAATGGTCGGCGGTGCTGTTTTGACTGAGGAATATGCCTATAAGATTGGAGCAGATTATTACGGGAAAACAGCTCAAGATGCAGTTAAAATTGCTGATAAGTTTTTCTTAAAAAATGCTCTTTTATGTAAAACTTGTGGTATTTAAAGGTGGTGTAGAGGTGTCAGTAGAAGCGGTGAAAGAGTTTTTTAAAGAGAAAGGATATGATATTGAAATAAAAATTTTTGAAGATACAAGCACTGTGGAAAAAGCAGCTAAATCTTTAGGGGTAACTCCTGGGGAAATAGCAAAGTCTATGCTTTTTAGATTAAAAGATAAATATATTATGATTATAACAGCAGGAGATAGAAAAATAGACAATAAAAAATTTAAAGATACTTTTAAAACAAAAGCAAAAATGGCATCCCCAGAGGAAGTGTTAGAAGTTACAGGGCATCCTGTTGGTGGCGTTTGTCCTTATGGACTGAAAAATCCGGTTGAAGTATATTATGATGTGTCTTTAAAAAATTATGAGGTAGTATATCCTGCTGCTGGCGACATAAACGCTGCTGCTATCATAAAAGTCGAAGACCTCGATAAAATAGTAGAAGGAAAATGGGTAGATGTATGCCAATAGACATACATCTACCTTTTTAAAAGAATTTTTTGCTTTCCATATATTCTGTTACTTGTACTAAAGTCTCTCCAAATCTTTGAAAGTGTACAATCTCTCTTTCTCTCAAAAACCTTAAAGTATCTTTTACGCAAGGGTCATCCGTTAGATTTATTAAATGTTCATAAGTTGCTCTTGCTTTTTCTTCGGCTGCCATATCTTCGTGTAAATCAGCGATTGCATCTCCTTTTGCCTGGATATAGGCGGCGGTCCACAGCATTCCAGTTGTATCTGCGTAAAACAAGCCTCTGTCGTGTTCTGTGTAATATTCTCCCAATCCCTCTTTCTTTAATATTTCTACTGGTACTCCCTTTAAAAGCTTGAAAACAAGAGTTGCTATTATTTCAAGATGTGCTAGTTCTTCTGTAGCGATATCTGTCAAAACCGCTTTTGCTTTTCCTGTAGGCATAACAAATCGCTGAGTTTGGTATCTTAAAGCAGCTGCCAGCTCCCCGTCAGGACCTCCGTATTGGGCGATGAGGTATTTTGCCATTTTTACATCTGGTTTGCAGACTTTGGCAGGATATTGCAGTTTCTTTTCATAAACCCACATATCAAAGTCCTCCTCAATATTCTATTTCCCAAGGCCAAGGGTCGTCTACCCATTTCCAGGGATATTGACTTTGCGAATGACCAAAAACCATCAAAGGCCCGTAAAATTGTTCATATTGTTGTTTCAACATAGCCAATTGGTTGGAATAATAGTTATAGTCTTGAAGAGCTTTTTGGTCCTCGGGATGAGTGTCTAAATATAGATTCAAATCTATACAGGTAAACTCTATTTCCATGATTTTTTTAAGCAAGGATATTTGATTTCCATCCATTTTATCACCTCATTTTTTCGCCTGCGTAAGGCATATCAAGTTCAGGAAAGATGGTCCCCTTTTTAATGGCTTCTTCTGGAGGATAAAGGGATACATATTTTTGCAAAGGCACGTAAGCACGTGCAAGTTTTAGATGTGGAAAAGTATAATCTTGCTCATAAGGATTATAATCGTACATTTTTTAAACCTCCCAAATCGGTTGATTTACTAATATAATATTCTTATATATCTGTTTGTGATACAGCAAAAAGGTTTTTTGCTTTAAAAAGTCTCCTGCTTTTATGCTTGAATGCAGACTTTTTAATATGTCTTTGCGAAGTTATTTTATTTTTGCTAAAAACATTTTAGTTAATTATTTAGAATTATTGAGTAGGATAAGGTATAATCTAAATAGCAAAGGAGGAATGGTACAGTGAAAAAAAATGATATTATAACAGTTGAGATAAAAGAGATGGAGTTTGGTGGATTTGGAATAGGCTATTACGATGGGAAAAGGGTAAAAATAAAAGGAGCTTTTTTAGGACAAAAAATAAAAGCGAAAATTAAAAAGATAAAAAAAGAGATACTAGAAGCGGAAACGGTAGAAATAGTAGAAAATTCACCCTTGGAAAAAGAGAGCCTTTGTCCGCTTTTTGGAGATTGTGGCGGTTGTACTTATCAAAATGTTGATTATTTAGAACAACTCAAAATAAAAGAAAACATTGTAAAAAAGCTTCTTGAAAAAGAAGGAATAAAAGATTATAAATTTTTAGGGATTGTAAAAAGTCCTAAAGAGCATGGTTATAGGAATAAAATGGAATACACTTTTGGAAAAGATAAAGAGGGCAATGCGGCGTTAGGACTTCATAGAAAAGGTCGATTTTATGAGGTAATCATGACGGATAAATGTAATATTGTTGATGGTGATTTTATTAAGGCTTTAACTCTCACTTTTGAGTATGCGATAAATAAGAGATTGCCTTTTTATGACAAAAAGACTCATGAAGGTTTTTTGAGACATTTGGTGGTTCGGAAAGCTTCAAAATCAAGGGAAATTTTGTTGAATATTGTGACAACAACACAGTTGAAACATGACTTTACAGAGCTTATCGAAATATATAAAAATGCGAATTTTGGAAGTCATCTTGTGGGTGTACTGCATACTCAAAATGATTCTTGGTCGGATGCTGTGGTATGTGAAAGATTAGAAGTGTTATATGGAAGAGATTATCTAATAGAAGAGATTTTGGATTTAAAATTTAAAATAAGTGCATTTTCTTTTTTTCAGACCAATTCATACGGGGCAGAAAAACTTTATGAGACGGTAAGGGAATTTGCTGGAGATGTATCTGACAAAATAGTTTTTGATTTATATTCTGGTACAGGGACCATAGGCATAATTATGGCTCCAATGGCTAAAAAGGTGATTGGGATAGAACTTGTGGAAGAAGCAGTTATGTCGGCGAGAGAAAATGCCAAACTCAATGGACTTAAAAATTGCACTTTTATTGCTGGGGATGTCTCACAAAAACTAAAAGAAATCAAAGAACAGCCTGATGTAGTGATTGTAGACCCTCCGAGGTCTGGCATCAACCCAAAAGCTCTTGAGGATATTGTGAAGTTTAATCCTCAAAAAGTAGTTTATGTTTCTTGTAATCCTGAATCTCTTGCAAGAGATTTAAAAGTTTTTAGTGAAGGAGGATATAAAGTAGATAAAGTAAAATGTGTAGACATGTTTCCTTATACTTATCATGTTGAGACGGTAGTGTTAATGGAGAGAAAGTAAAAATGAGAGTGTGAGCCGCTTGGCCAATCAGAATAAACAACAGGCAAAAGAAAAAATCACTGCGGTATTAATAGGAGAAATATACGATATGCTAAGAAAACTGTCGACTTTGAAATAGATGTCATAGTAAAAGAATTGATGAAGCAGGTTTTATTAAAGATGGTATACCATTTTTATAAAATTTACAATGGATTTCCAAATAACGGTGTATAATTATATGGTAATTATTTCAAAGGTGTGGTATACTAAATATTAGAAAATAAAGAGGGGTGAAATTATGCAAAAACATGTTGAATTTACTTATAACGGAAAAACATTAAGAGGTATGATGCACCTACCTCACGGTATTCACGGAAAAGTCCCTATGGTGGCTATTTTCCACGGTTTTACTGGCAATAAAATGGAGCCTCACTTTATTTTTGTAAAGCTTTCACGTCAGTTGGAAAAAGTAGGTATAGCCAGTGTGAGATTTGATTTTTACGGATCTGGAGAAAGCGATGGAGATTTTAGCGAAATGACTTTTAGTGGGGAGCTAGAAGATGCAAGGCAAATAATAAAATTTATAAAAAATGAACCTATGACGGATGTAGAGAATATAGGTATTTTAGGGCTTAGTATGGGAGGAGCAGTGGCCGGAGTCATTGCAAGTGAGTTAAAGGAGGAAATAAAGGCTTTGGTTCTTTGGGCTCCTGCTTTTAACATGCCGGAATTGATTTTAGAGCAAAGTAAAAATGCTGACGAAAAAATGCGAGAAATTCTTGAAAGAGAGGGGATAATTGACATCGGCGGCTTAGCTTTGAGTAAAGAATTTATAGACGACTTGACAAAACTAAATATATTTGAACTTTCCAAAGGGTATGATAAGCCAGTTTTGATAGTTCATGGCACAGAAGATGCAGCGGTAAAATATGAGGTATCAGATAAAATACTTGAAGAAGTGTATAGAGGCAATGCAAAGCGAATTACCATTGAAGGTGCAGATCACACTTTCAATAAGTTGGAATGGGAGAAAAAGGCTATAGAAGAGTCTGTTAATTTCTTTAAAGAAAATTTAAAGGGATAGCAAGTGCTATCCTTTAAGTTTTTATATATTTTTTAAAGATTTGATATAGTTAAAACATACTAAAATAGTGGGTCTTAAATTGGAAGTTAAATAGCTATGGAAAAAGAAAACAAATTTTATGATACGAAAATTTTTATAGATTTGTTGAGGGTTTTTTGACAAACAAAGGACAGCCTAAACCTAAAAAAAGAGTGAAATTGAACAAGGACTTTGTGGAAAGAATTATGCTGGCAGTGACACAAATGAATAGATGTCCTTACTGTAGTTACTTTCATACTAAAGAGGCTTTAATAGCTAGTGTGTCTAATGAGGAGGTAAAAAAATTGTTGAATGGTGAGTTTGGTGATGTGCCTGATGATCAATTAGCTGCTATAATCTTTGCTGAACACTATGCAGAGAGAGCAGGAAATTTTGATGAAGAGGCATATAAAAGCTGCATTAATTAATCAACTTTTTAAAAGAAAAGCATATTGCCATTAATGATAAAAATTGAGTTGTAAAATAGGGGTGGGAAAAATGTATGGAATTGTTTTAGAGGGCGGAGGTGCAAGGGGGGCATATCAGATAGGAGCTTACAAAGCTTTGGCTGAAGAAGGTATAGAAGTAAGAGGGGTAGCAGGGACTTCTGTTGGAGCTTTGAATGGTGCTATTATTGTACAAGGCAATTTTGAAAAAGCATATGAACTGTGGCATGATATTTCCTATTCTAAAGTCATAAAGGCTAATGATGAGGAAATTGAGAGGTTTAAAAAAGGAAAATGGAGAAGAGAGGATATTTTTTTAGTTACGCAGTTGCTAAAGGAAATTATTGAGGAAGGGGGGCTTAATATAACTCCTCTTAAGAATTTGCTAAAAGAGGTTATAGACGAAAATAAGATAAGAAATTCGGGAAAAGATTTTGCGATTGTTACTGTTTCTTTAAGTGATTTTAAGCCTATTGAACTATATATTGAAGACATACCTTATGGGAAACTTGTGGATTATTTGATGGCAAGTGCTTATTTACCTGTCTTTAAAAGAGAGAAAATTGATGGAAAAAGTTATCTGGATGGAGGAGTATACAACAATCTTCCAGCTGATTTACTAATAAAAAAAGGCTATAAAGATTTGATAATCATAAGGACTGGCAGTTTTGGCATAGTGAAAAAAATTGATTTTAGAGGTTTAAATACATTAGTTATTTCTCCAAAGGAAGATTTAGGAGGGATTTTGGATTTTGATAAAAACGTCGTAAGGGATAACCTTAAATTAGGATACTTTGATGGTTTAAAGGCTTTAAAAGGACTAAAGGGAGATAAGTATTATATCGAGCCGAAAGGGGATAAGGAATATTTTATCCGCTACCTTATGAATTTAGAGGAAAGAAGAATTGAAAATTTAAAGGATATCTTTAGAGTAAATAAAGAAATTCCAGCAAAGAGAGCTTTGTTTGAAGTTATTATCCCTAAATTGTGCTCCTTATTGGATTTGAAAGTTGATGCCGATTACGATGAAATATTTTTGACTCTTTTAGAAAACCTGGCGGAGATTTATGAAATAGAGAGATTTAGGGTTTATACCTACGAAAAGCTAATTAGCGCTGTAAGGGAGAAAATTAATTGTGACAAAGAAGCTGTTGAGGAAGATAAAGAAGAAATAAAAGAAATAATAGAAAGGGTAATTAAAAAGATAGATGTGCTTTCTATATTTACTAAAAATGAAGTTATGAAGGAAGTCGGGAAAGTTATTTTTGGCTAACTTACTGTAATACTGCTTAATTGGAGGACAGATAAAATAGAGATAGAGAGGTTGATAATCATTTTCTTGTGTGATATTATGAAAGCAAAGAAATATGACCTTGTCTCTTTTAGGAGGTTTCCTTATGGAGTTACAGGTAAAATACATGGATTTAGCAAAGGAGCAATTTTGAGTGCAAACACTTTGAAATTTGAAACTGCTTTTTTAATAGTTTGATGGCTTTTAGTGTAGGGAGAAGGAATAATGTATGATTATTTTACTTAGTATTATAGAGTTCGGTTGTGGCTCTTTGATGTTTTCTTATTGGATAGGTCTCATGGTAGGTAAAAGATTAGAGGAAGTACGGGATGGAAATCCTGGAGCCTTTAATCTTGGCCATGCAGCTGGCTTTAAAATGGGTGTTATCGGCGCTACTTTTGATTTCATGAAAGGCTACTTTCCACTTGTGTATTTCTTTGAAAAAGAGTATATTGCAGGAAATGCCATTGCAATTGTTGCAATAGCACCTATTTTAGGACATGCTTTTTCACCATTTTTGAAATTTAGAGGTGGAAAAGCATTAGCTACTACTTTTGGAGTGTGGAGTGCAATTACTCGTTTTAAAGCTTCATTTATGTACGCTGTGATCCTTGGAATTTTAAAATTAGGGGAAAGAGTGTATAATAAAGGTAAGCCTTCTATACCTGAAATAGATGCTGTATTAGACCTTGTGGGTTTTTGCATTTTAGGTGGATTGTTGTTTTTGAGTAGTATTGAAAGTTATTTACTTTTACTATGGATCCTCAACTTTGCTGTGCTTTTATATAAAAGAAAGAAAGATATGAATGTTATTTTAAAAGCCAAAACGGTACAAAAGTTTTGAAGCCAGGTCCGATTGTAAGATTAGAAAAGAGAAAGTACAAAAATAAAACTTAAATATGGTGAGAAAATATGGAATACAAACAAGCATCTATATTTGATAATGAAGTGAGGAAAAATAAACCTTTAGCCGATAGAATGAGACCTAGAACTTTAGATGAGTTTGTAGGTCAAGAACATCTTTTAGGTAAAGGGAAATTACTTAGGGAATTGATTGAAAAAGATAATATTACTTCAATGATTTTATGGGGACCGCCAGGGGTAGGTAAAACTACCCTTGCTATGATTATAGCTAATATGACAAATTCTAAATTTGTCACTTTTAGTGCTGTTTTATCAGGAATCAAAGAGATAAAGGAGATAATGGCAAAAGCTGAATTGGATGCTATGCATGGAACTAGAACTGTTGTATTTATTGATGAAATTCATCGCTTTAATAAAGCTCAGCAGGATGCTTTTTTACCTCATGTAGAAAAGGGAAATATAATATTAATTGGTGCAACTACAGAAAATCCCTCTTTTGAGGTAAATTCAGCCCTTCTGTCTCGTTCTAAAGTTTTTGTCATGAAACCTCTTACAGAAGAAGATTTACTTATACTGCTTAAAAGAGCGTTAAAAGATGAGCAAAATGGATTGGGTATGTACAAAATTGGTATAACAGAAGAACAGCTCAAAAGAATTGCGCTTTTTGCAAATGGTGATGCAAGGGTTGCTTTAAACACATTAGAAATTGCGGTTATGGGGGCTAAGGTAACTGAAGGGAGAAGAATTGTCACAGATGATATATTAGCTGATGCAATGCAAAAGAAGACTTTGCTATATGATAAACAAGGAGAAGAACACTATAATTTAATATCTGCTTTTCATAAATCTTTAAGAAATAGCGATTGGGATGCAGCAGTGTATTGGCTCGCAAGGATGTTAGAAGCCGGAGAAGACCCTCTTTATATTGCGAGAAGGATGATACGATTTGCTTCTGAAGATATTGGCTTAGCAGATCCTCAAGCTCTTGAAATGGCTGTTGCAGCCTATAATGCTTGCCATTATATTGGAATGCCTGAATGTAGTGTAAATCTTGCACAGGTGGCGATATATTTAGCGTTAGCTCCTAAATCTAATGCGGTATACATGGCATATAATAAAGCTAAGGAAGATGCAGAAGAGACAATTGCTGAAAGTGTGCCTATGCATTTAAGAAATGCTCCAACAAAGCTTATGAAAGAATTAGGATATGGGAAAGGATATAAGTATGCTCACGACTTTGAAGATAAAGTAACTGATATGCAATGTCTACCGGATAATCTTAAAGACAGAAAATACTATGTACCTACGGATTCTGGTTTTGAGAAGGACATACAAGAGAGATTAGAGCAAATTAACAACTTAAAAAAGAGAAAAAAATAATTATTAAGAAAAAGGGGCAAATGCCCCTTTTTCTTAAACAGTATTTTTAGGCTCTTCAAATATGATTATGCCGGGTACAAATAGTAAGATTATCAAAATAATTATTATAATCCAAATCCAGTGGTTTTCATGATGTTTGTGTTTGTCAGGCATAAACTTACCTCCTTTTTTAGGCTGACTTCTACTTTTATAATATGAAAGACATAATAGAATGGCTACAAATTATAAGAGTTTCTCAGAATACGCACTGCAAGGGGTCTCTACGTCTTTAAACATTTGGGGTAAAATTTTTGCTTAACTTTTAATCGATTTGTGTCGAAATTTATGATATAATCAAGTAGATAATTTTTTATCAATTCGCAGGTGACATTAGGGAGTGGAGCAAATGGAAAAATGCTTTTGTGGAGGTAAAATAGAGATAAAAAATGTAGAGTATAAGGTGGCAAGAGGGAAAAAAACTATTATAATTAAAGATGTACCAGCATATGTTTGTCAAAAATGTGGTGCAATTTATTATGATACAGATGTGCTTGATGAGGCTTTTAAAAATAAAGATAAGTACGAATACATTTCAACAAAATAGTTTATAATTTAAATTATCAAAAGGATAAAAAGGGTCGGGGGACAATTTATTATAATTGTAGGTCAATACTTTTTTAATTAAATAGCGGGAAAGGTATACTACATTTTCATTTTTTATAACTTCATCTATGTCTAAAAAATCTGCAGAGTCATTTTCTATTCCATCGGGAGTAGGCGTACCTGAAACGTAGTCTAAAAGAAAAACAATGTATATTTCCGAATTGTTATCTGGCAGGAGTATACTTCTTATTATAGAGATAATGTTTTTTACGCGAGCCTCTATCGAAGTTTCTTCTTTTATTTCTCTAAGGACTGCAGCGTCTATGTTTTCACCGGCTTCCACATGACCGCCGGGTATTATCCATTTGCCTTTAAATTGACCATAAGTATGCCTTACCAATAAAACTTTGCCATCTTTTATAACTATGCCCTCTACTCCTACAATTATTTGTTTCATAAAGTCACCAACCACCTTATTTTATTTATAAATTGATTATACCACATAAATTTCTCACATTATAAATTAGAGAATGGTGATAATAAGATGAGATTAGTTGTTGGAGAAAATGAAAAAGGCGTTATATTAGAAAACTTTTTGAGGAACAGAGGTTTTTCTAAAAGACTTATTAGAATTTATAAGTGGCAAGGAGAGATATTGGTAAATGGTATAAAATCAAATGTGAAAAGAATCTTACAACCGGGAGATGTGATTGATTTAATACTTCCTGAAAATGATTCGAATATTGCTCCGGAAAAGTTGGATTTGGATATATGTTACGAAGATGAGGAAATTTTAATAGTCAATAAACCTGCTAATATGGTTGTTCATCCTACCAAAGGATATCAGAGCGGAACACTTGCCAATGGAGTCGCTTGGTATTTTAAGGATAAAGGATTAAAGGCTTTAATCCGACCGGTCAATCGTTTAGATAGAGGCACGTCGGGACTGGTTGTATTTGCTAAACTTCCTTTTATGCAGTATTATCTTCAAATTGTAAAGCCTATGAGTAAGCTTTATTTTGCGGTAGTAGAAGGAAAAATGGAAGGGGAAGGTCGAATTAACCTTCCCATATCTAGAAAACCACAAAGTGGAATTGAAAGAATGGTATCCGAGGAAGGAGACAGAGCTATTACCAACTACAAAGTGGTAAAAAGCAGTGAAAGGTTTTCTCTTTTAAAGGTAAAAATTGAAACTGGAAGAACTCATCAAATAAGGGTACATTTGAGCCATATTGGACATCCTATTGTAGGAGATACATTGTACGGTTCTTCTGATGATTATATTAAAAGGCAAGCATTGCATGCATATAGACTTACTTTTGTACACCCTTTAGAGGAAAAAAGTATTTCTGTTTATTCACCTTTGCCACAAGATATGCAACATTTGCTAAAATTATTATAATCCTTCCAAGTCAAAATCGGGAATGTAGTCTTCACTGGCGCTTTCCATTTCTTGAATTAGTCCATTTTCAAGGCCGATATCAAAGAAAAAATTTATGGCTTCATCATATTCTTTAGGAGTGATTTTTCTATTTATTTCTGGATACTTTTGGGCTTGATAATAAGGGGTATATTGACTCATTAAGCTTACATATATTTCTTTTGGGAGGTTTTCTTTAATCCACAAGAGAATTTTTTTAGTGTCCTCTACGCGACCTGGCATTAAGAGATGTCTTATTACTAAACCTTTTTTTAATATTCCTTCTTCATCAAATTGAGGTATTCCTACCTGTCTGTACATTTCTAATATTGCTTTTGTTGCATGCTCAAAATAATTAGGGGCTTTAGAATATTTTTTTGCAAGAGTGTCATCGGAATACTTAATGTCAGGAAGATATATGTCAATTAGTCCTTCCAACATTTTTAAAGTTTCTACATTTTCATAGGCGTTTGTATTATATACTATAGGTATATGAAGACCTTGCCTTTTTGCTAATAAAATTGCTTCTTTTATTGAGAAGACATGAATTGTAGGAGTAACAAGGTTTATATTATGAGCTCCTTGTTTTTGCAAGTTTAAAAAAATTTGAGCTAACTCCTCAACAGATATAAACTTTCCAAATTGATATTGACTTATTTCGTAATTTTGACAAAAAACACACTTTAGATTGCAACCACTAAAAAAAACTGTTCCAGAGCCTCTCGTACCACTTATAAAAGGCTCTTCCCAATGATGTAGATATGCTTTTGCTACTTTTACCTGCCAAGGCATGTTGCAGAATCCCTTTGACTTCGACCTATCTACGTTGCAGTTTCTTGGACATATATTACATTTTCTTATTGATTCCATAGAATTTCCCTCCACCAAATATTATATCACTCTTTATTTTTTTGTATAAAGCTTGATATTTTCCACATTTTACACTTGAAATTAAAAAGTATTTGTCGTAAACTATAATTGAAAACGAAAAACAATAAAGTCCTGGGAAGTTTGTATTAGGCTAATTTGTTTTCAACCAACGCACCTTTTTCGGGAATCCGGGTTCACCAGTGGAAGAAATGCCTGCTACGCCAGGACTTCAGAAGCTGGTGACAGGGTACCCACCTGCGAGAGCGGGTATGAAAACATAGCCTTACGGCTTCGTGGGATAAGTTTGTAGCTCCTGTATTGGCAGGAGCTTTTAATTTTTTCTTGTATTGATGTATAATTTTGTTGAGGTGATTTTTATGAAAATTGCCATTGAAGGTAATATCTATGAATACCCAGAAGGGACAAAATTAGAGGATATTGCCAAAGATTTTGAGCATGTTTACAATGGGATAATAGTAGCTGCAAAAGTGGATAATGAGCTAAAAGATTTAAACTGCACAGTTTCAAAGGATAGCACAGTGGAATTTGTAGATACAACGATTGAGGAAGGTACGAGGATTTACAGAAGGAGTTTAACTTTTGTTTTTATTAAAGCTGTAAAAGAGCTACTTCCTGGCGCTACTGTAACTATAGAACATTCGCTAGGTAAAGGGCTATACTGTGAAATACATGGTTACTCTTTAAATAATAAAATTGTTTCAATGATTAAAAAGCGGATGGAAGAAATAATAGAAAAAGATTTCAAAATAGAAAGAAAAATGTTACCCAAAGAAGAGGCAATAAAATTATTTGAAAAGGAAGGACTAACTGAGAAAGTAAGATTGTTTAAAGATACTAACAAAGAGAAGGTTCCCGTTTATTATTGTGATGGGACAGTAGATTTTTTCTACAGCCCTTGTGTACCTTCTACAGGTTATTTAAAAGTATTTGATATACGATTTTATTTCCCGGGTGTTATTTTAATTGCTCCAGATGTGTATAATCCTCGTTCATTGCCTGTATTTGTAGATGTTCCTAAACTTGCTTCTATTTTTAAAGAAGCAGAAGATTGGGCAAGTATTTTAAACATAAGCTATGTTTCTTCTTTAAACGATATGATAAGAGAGGGAAAAGGTAGAGATTTAATATTGGTTTCTGAAGCTTTTCATGAGAAAAAAATAGCAAAAATTGCGGATTATATAACTTCAAACAAAATGATAAAAGTAGTTTTAATTGCGGGACCTTCTTCTTCAGGCAAAACTTCTTTTATTCATAGATTAAGTGTTCAACTGAGAGCAAATGGTCAAAATCCTTTTCCAATATCATTAGACAATTACTTTGTTCCAAGAGGACTAACTCCAAAAGATGAGTTTGGAAATTATGACTTTGAAGCAATTGATGCACTAGATTTACCACTTTTTAATGAGCATTTAATAAAACTTATACAGGGTGAAGAAGTGGAAATGCCTATTTTTAATTTTAAAACAGGACAAAGAGAACCAGAGGGAAAAAAAGTAAAACTTGATAAAAACCAAATTATTTTAATAGAAGGTATACATGGTTTAAACGAAAAATTGACATTGCAAATACCCAAAGATAATAAATACAAAATATATGTAAGTGCTATTACGCAATTAAATCTTGACGAGCACAACAGAATACCTACTACTCAAACGAGGTTGATACGACGCATAGTGAGAGATAGCCAATTCCGTTCCAGCGATGCTGCAGAGACTATAAACATGTGGCCTATGGTCAGAAGAGGAGAAGAAAAATGGATTTTCCCTTATCAAGAACAGGCGGACGTCATGTTTAATTCTTTTTTACCTTATGAGTTGCCTGTATTAAAAAAATATGCAGAACCGCTACTTAAAAATGTTTCCCAAAACAATCCCGCTTATTCAATCGCTAAAGAAATATTAGAGTTTTTAAGCTATTTCCTTCCATTAGAAGATGAATTGGCAATACCACCTAATTCTATCATAAGAGAATTTATAGGCGGCAGTTGCCTTGATGTTTAAGTTTGGGAATCCTCAATGGATTCCTATTTTGTTTTGTAGAATTTTTACAAAAAAGAAGGAATATTTAAGGAACCAGAGGTCCTTACATTTCTTTAGCGACAAACGGAATTTTTGTCACAATTGTAACTCTTGTTTGCAATTTAGAGAAGAAAATAATAAGAGTTTTTGGAGAAGATTTGCAATTAGGTAAATAAAATAACACTTGTAAGCATAAAATATACTTGAAATATTGTTTTTTAAATGGTACAATATTGCTAAAATGGAATTTGGGTTTTTTGGGTTAATTTGATGTTTTGGGATAAAAATAAAATCAAGTAGAGGAGGAGTTTTTATGAATGTGATTGACCCGCTTGTCAGTACCATTATTAACTATGTGGATAAAAACCCAGAAAAGAATTTGGACACGTTAGCTAATATCATGTCAAAGATTGCAATAATGCCACGGCATAAACAACAGATAGAAAGCGTGAGAAGATTTTTAAATGACAAGGAGAGCAACTGGTACAAATTTACAGTGAAAGGACTTAAAAATATTGATAAAAATATTTTAAAGACGTTGGTAGTTAATTTCTTGGTAAATGCTAGTTTAAAAGGTATTCCTAAGCAGCAAGAGTGGGAGGAAAAGTTAGGTGTTTCTGTACCATGGGCAATTTTAATGGATCCAACAGAGGCTTGTAATCTAAGATGTGCTGGTTGTTGGGCAGGACAGTACAAACCCCATAATCTCTCCTTTGAAGTGATGGATAGAGTATGTACAGAAGCAGAAGAGTTAGGTATATATTTTATAGTTTTATCAGGTGGAGAGCCTACTGTTAGAATGAAAGACATTATAAAGCTTGCTGAAAGGCATAAAAACCAAGTTTTCCATTTATTTACTAATGGAACTTTAATTGACGAAGATATGATAAGGGAAGTTAAAAGAGTGGGAAATATTACTTTTGCAGTAAGTATCAATGGTTTGAGAGAGACTAATGATGCAATACGTGGAGAAGGTACTTTTGATAAGATTATGAGAACAATGGACTTGATGAGAGAAAATGGAGTTCTTTTTGGGTATTCAGCTACATACACAAGAACAAATGTAGAGGAAATTTCAAGTGATGAGTTTGTAGACATGATGATAGATAAAGGCGCATATTTTGCATGGTATTTTACTTATATTCCTGTTGGCAGAGACCCCGACATCCAATTTATGGTGACACCTGAACAGAGGAAGTATATGTATGAGAGAATAAATTATATAAGAGCTACAAAAGAGCTTTTCGCGATAGATTTCTGGAATGACGGTGAATTCAGCAGTGGATGTATTGCAGGAGGCAGAAGATATTTGCACATAAATGCAGCGGGAGAGGTTGAACCTTGTGCTTTTATCCATTATTCCAATGTAAATATAAATGAGGTGAGCCTGAAAGAAGCGCTGCAGTCTCCTATTATGAAAGCTTATAGAAAGAGACAGCCTTTTAATCAAAATCACTTAAGACCCTGTCCACTGATTGATAACCCAGAAAAACTTTTAGAAATAGTAGAAGAGTCAGGAGCTAAACACACAGAAGCTAGTGAAGCCTCTCACATCAAAAACCTCTACGATGATTTAAGAGTGGTTGCTGATAATTGGGGTAAAGTAGCCAACGAAATTTGGGAGAAAAAAATGGAAATGAAAAAAGAGGCTTGACATAAATACTAAAATCCCCTATAAATTTAGATAGTATTACTTAATGGGGTGTTGAGATGCTGACAAATAGGAGGGTGGAATTTTTAAAAACACTAACTGAACTTTATGATTCAAAAGGTGAGCCTGTTCACTATACAGATGTGGCGCAGGCAATGAAAATTAGCAAATGGACAGCTTATGATATTTTAAAGGAATTAGAGAAAGGTGATTTTGTCAAGACTGAGTATTACCTTGGGGAGGAAAAAAGCCAAGGAAGATCTACTTTAAGATTTTTACCAACAGAAAAAGCTTATGAAATATTTAAAAAAGCGGATAAAGATGAATGGAATTCCCTGAGAGATACTTTGATTAAAAAAGTAAAAAATAGTAAGTCTAATTCTCTTGAGGAAATATTAAATGAGATGTTTCAGGCTACTAAGCCTATAGAATTTTGTGCATATGCTATTACTGCATTTTTACTAAAACTTAGGATGGCGGGAAGCCTATCCATAGAAAGTATAGAAAATTTACTGGCCTCTGTTAATCCTTCTTCTTCTTTAGTTTTATTTGTAGGAGCAGTATTAGGGGTTTTGTTGTACACTAGAATAAAGAGCGATATAGACAAGAAATTAGCTGAAAATATTCAAAAATTTTATATCAATTTAAATAAACTGAATTCGCAAGATGTTACTTTACTCAATAACTTTTTAAGAGAACTTCTTGCAATTGCGTAAGGCTATACGCCTTATTTTTTTGCATATTTTCAATGAGAAAGTTAAAAACTATTGAAGCAAGAAAAGGTTAATGATATAATGTATGTGTAAAATTTTACATAAAAAGATTAGGAGGTAATGGTATGAAAGTTTATGTCGACCAAGACGAATGCATAGCTTGTGGGGTTTGCATAGACATGTGCCCAGATGTTTTTGATTGGAATGATGAAGGGAAATCTCATGTAATTGTAGATGAAGTTCCAGCTGATTTAGAAGATTGTGTGCAAGATGCAATGAGCTCTTGCCCTACAGAGGCAATAAAAGAAGAATAACCCGGATTTTTCCGGGTTTTTTTATACATTTTTAGAAAAAGGTTTGGAGAAAATATTGATAAAACGAAATGTGGAGGGTTCTTATGGGAAAAAGAAAAAAGCTATATCCTAAGGCTGAGGATGAGTTGGATTCTTTAAAGCAAGAAGTCGCTGAAGATCTTAATTTAGATGATGATGTTGAAAAACGAGGATGGGAAAACATGACTACGAGAGAAGTTGGTAAAATAGGAGGAAACATGGTAAGAAAAATGATAAAATTTGCAGAAAAAGAGATGGATAAAAGAGATGGTAAAATTGATGATGAAGATTAAGTGGCTGGAGCTAGTCCTTCAGCCAAAATTTATTCTTTGTGTAAAAAGAGGAAAAATTGATTTGTTGGCGAATAATTATTATTAAAAAAGATAGTGTTGTTATAAAAAAATTAACTTTTGACAGATTAAAGAGGCAAATTGATCCAAATATTTTGAAACTGCTGAAGAAATTCCGACTGTAATAAGTACATGGTTAATTTGTTTGGGAAGATAAAGGGGATAAGTTATGGGTTGTGTAACTAAGCAAGAAATAGAAAATTATGCACGACAAATTGGCATTGACTTAATAGGTTTTGCCAGTCCAGATTGTTTAAAAGAATATAAAAATTTTTTAAAGGAGAGAGAAAACTTAGGATATAGTTGTTCTATTGAGGAGAGAGATATTCAAAAAAGAATTTCTCCTGAATTTATTTTGCCTGAAGTGAAATCAATTATTGCCATAGCTTTATCATATAATGTAAAATATGAGATTAAAAATTACAGTAGAAATTTTGGTATAATTTCAAGAACTAGTTGGGGAATAGATTATCATAAAGTTTTAAAAGAAAAGATGGAAAAACTTTCCGAGTTTATAAAATCAAAATGTGAAGGCGTAGAAACAATATGTTTAGTGGATAATAACCCGCTTTTGGAAAGAGAAATCGCTTATCATGCTGGAATAGGTTGGTATGGCAAAAATGGTCTTATAATAAACGACGAATATGGTTCATATATTTTTTTAGGAGAAATACTTATAAACAAATATTTTGAGTCGGATATACCGAAACAATCTAAATGTGGAGATTGTGATTTATGTGTAAAAGCTTGTCCTACCAAAGCTATAGTTAAGCCTTATATAATAAATGCTAATAAATGTTTATCGTATATTACAGTTAAAAAAGGCAAAATAGACGAAAAAATGGCTAAGAAAATGGGTAGAAGAATATACGGCTGTGATACTTGCCAGCAGGTATGTCCTTTTAATAAAAGAGCAAAAAAGGTTATAAGGCCTGAATTTCTACCGGATAAGTTACTGCCAAGGCACGAATTAATAGAAATTTTAAATATGTCAAAAAAAGAATTTGAAGAAATTTTTGGGCCAACTTCTTCCTCTTGGAGAGGGAAAAGTATTATAATAAGAAATGCTATAATTTCTTGTGTAAATACAAAGGAAAAAAATTGTATAGAACCCATAAAAAACTTATTAAAATCCCAAAGTCCTCTTTTGAGAGGATATAGTGCATGGGCTCTTTCTAATTTGTGTGACAAAGAAATTTTAAGTGAAATAGAAAATGCCTTGCTTAGAGAAAAAGATGAAATGGCGAAGAAAATGATGACAGAAGCATTAAACAAATTAAAGGGGGATAAAATTGAGAATCACAAAGGATGAAGCTTTAAAGGTTATAGAAATATTAAAAGAAACATATCCTAATGCTAAGTCAGGGCTTAAATTTACTAATCCGTTTGAACTTTTAATCGCCACAATTTTATCAGCTCAATGTACAGATAAAAGAGTTAATATAATTACTGACAGGCTTTTTAATAAGTATAAAACACCGGAGGATTTTCTAAAACTTACTCCAGAAGAACTGCAAGAGGAAATAAGGGAATGTGGTTTGTATAGGAGTAAATCAAAAAGCATATTGGAGACGTGTAAAATTTTAAAGGAGAAATATGATAGCAAGGTGCCTGAAACTTTAGAGGAATTAATGGCATTGCCAGGGGTTGGTAGAAAGACTGCCAATGTAGTTTTAAGCAATGCTTTTTCCAAACAGGCCATAGCAGTGGATACTCACGTTTTTAGAGTGTCCAATCGCATAGGTCTGGCGGACAGTAAAGATGTTTTTGCAACTGAAAAACAGCTTATGGAAATAATACCAAAAGACTTATGGTCTTTGTCTCATCATCTTTTAATACATCACGGAAGAAATTTATGCATGGCGCGAAAGCCTAAATGTGATGAGTGTCCTGTAAATCATCTGTGCTTGTATTTTAAGGAAAGAAAAAATTAATATTTTTGTAACCTTTTTAAGAAATTATTAATTGTATTAGAGGGTTAATTGTAATATCATACTGATGTAAGAAAATAAGGGGAATAGGAGAGAAGTAAATGCAAGCGAAAGGCGGTGCTAAAAAAAATAATTATTTTTACATTGCAATTATTTTACTGATGACAGTTTTTTTATCATTTTCTTTTGGGTATTTTTATTTAATGATTAATTCTGATCTTATTGTAAAAGGGATTTTTGTAAATAACATAGGGATAGGAGGAATGACAAAAGAAGAAGCAGTAAATTTTCTTAAAGACAAGATAAAAATTCCTTCTTTTTCTGTTATCGCTAAGTATCAAGACAAAGATTTTATTATCACATCAAAAGATATGAACTTGTCTTATGACTATCAAGAAATGGTAGAAGAAGCTTACAAAATAGGTAGAGAAGGAAATCCTGTTGAAAGAATAAGAGAAATTTATGTAACAGAAAAAAGAGGAAAATATCTTAATTTTTATCCCGAGTACGATGAAAATAAATTAAAAGAATTTGTTGATAAAATTTCTCAAGAGATTGATAAAGAGCCGGTTAATGCTAAAATAAAAATTACAAGAGGAGTAAAACAAATTACACCAGATATAGAAGGGGTAAAAGTTAGTAAAGAGAAAACTTTAAAAAATCTAAAACAACTTATAAATGAGTTAATAAAAGGAAAGACAGAAAAGACAGAAGTAGAGATTGTAGCTGAGAAAGTTGAAGCAAAAATTACAAAATCAATGCTAGAAATGATTAATGGACGAATTTCCACTTTTTCTACTGTATTTAATCTTCAAGATGCAAACCGTTCAGAGAATATACTAGTGGCGGCAAGAGCTGTAAACGGTACATTGCTTATGCCGGGTGAGACATTTTCTCTTAATAAAACTTTAGGGCCGAGAATAATACAAAACGGTTACAAAGAAGCCCCTGTAATAATAGGTAATAAACTGGTACCGGATATAGGAGGAGGGGTATGCCAAATTGCTACAACCCTGTATAATGCAATTTTAAGGGCGGATATAACAATTACTGAGAGATACCATCACAGTTTTCCAGTAGCTTATGTACCACCAGGGCAAGATGCTACTATTTCTGGAAATGCTTTAGATTTAAAATTTAAAAATTCTACTCAATATCCTATCTATATTGAGTCCTACATAGAAGGCAACAAATTAGTAATGAACATATATGGCTATGTGAAAAATCCTTCAAAATGGGTAGATATTCAGTCAGAGGTTGTTGAAAAATATGAACCTAAAATAAAATATATAGATGACCCCAAACTACCTCAAGGAGAAGAAGTTGTGGAGATACAGCCTCATATTGGCTATAAAGTCAATGTATATCGTTTGATTTATGAAAATAATAAATTGGTTAAAAGAGAATTTTTATATACAGATGTGTATAGGCCAGTGGATGGAGTAGTTAAAAAAGGAACTAAAAAAGTAGAAAATTCAAAATCTCAAGAGTCACCGACAGAAAAGGAAAATAATGCTCAAGTTAATCCAGAGCCACCACAGAATTCAGAAGAAGAAACTTCTTCGCCTTAACATAATATCACCTCCCATTTTTTATCAATGAAAATGGGAGGTGATATTTAATTATTAAGTTTCTAGCGACAGATCGGACAATAACCGTAGAAATAGAGCTTTTGGTCTACGAGTTTGTAATCAGTATACTGACTAACTTCATCTAAAACGTCTTTTAGAAGAGATTCATCGAGGTCTTCTACTTTGCCACAACTTATACAGACGACATGGGGATGAGAATTGGTGTTAGCATCGTATCTGAAGCTACCTTCCCCTACATTCAATTCTTGTATTAATCCCATGTTTTTCAAAATTTCCAATGTTTTATATACAGTCGCTAAGCTCATTGTGGGAAAATCAGAGGCAAGCTTTTTGTATATAGTTTCTGCTGTAGGATGTTCCTTTGTATTTCTAAGCAGATTAAGTATTGCTAATCTTTGAGGTGTTACTTTAAGCCCTTTTTGTTTTAAAAGGGCGGCAGCTTCCTCCATTATATCAACTCCATTTCATAAAAGATAATATTTCTCTTTTAATATTTTATGTTTTAATTATATCTCTATTCATTAATAATGTCAATTGTTTTGAACAAATCGGCAATATGGTAATTTACAGTGATATAATGTATAATATAATTGAACACAATAAAATAAGGAGTTGAAAGGGATGCAATATAAATTAATTGCTATAGATATGGATGATACTCTTCTAAGACATGATAAAACTATATCTAAAGATAATATAGAAGCATTACATAGAGCTCAGGAAAAGGGAGTATATGTAGTAATATCTACAGGAAGGGTTTATGCTTCCGCTTATGCCTACGCAGATATGATTGGCTTTAGAACTTACATAATTGCAAGCAATGGTGCTTTGATAAGAGACCCTGATAATAACACTATTTATGAAAACATTCTAAATTATGACAGCATGGTGGAAATTGTAAAAGTATGCCAGAAGTACAATACATATTTCCAGCTTATAAGTGAGAAAACAGTGTTTTCTCCTGAGATAACAAATAAGTTTCAAAGGTATGCCGAATGGAATGAGCTATTTAAAACAGAATTAAAAGTGGATGTCCAGGAGATAAAGGAGCCGTTAAAAGAGTTGGACAAATTAAAAAATAGTATTTTAAAAATCATAGTTTTTAATGATGATGTTGAAGTATTAAAAAGTATAAGGAGGGAATTGTCAAAGAATGCCTCGATACACATAACTAGTTCCTATATAGACAATGTTGAAATTATGAACAAAGGAGTTAGCAAAGGAAGGGCACTTAAGATTTTGGGAGAGTATTTGGGAATAAAAAGAGAAGAAATGATAGCAATAGGAGATAGTGAGAACGATATAGAAATGATCAAATTTGCAGGTTTAGGTGTTGCAGTTGAAAATGCTATTGATGAGGTCAAAAAAGTAGCAGACTTTATAACGAAATCTAATATGGAGGATGGCGTAAAGCACGTTATTGATAAGTTTGTATTGAAATCATAAGAAAGGAGTATTTCTATGAAAAAAACAGTACATTTGCGCATAACTGGCCATGTGCAAGGAGTAGGACTGAGGTATTCTGTGTATCAAAAGGCAGTTTCTTTGGGAATTGCAGGTTATGCGGAAAATCTTTACGATGGCAGTGTAGAAGTTGTTGCAGAAGGGGAAGAGGAAAATATTAAAGAATTGATAAATTTTATTAAAACAGGTTTGAGATGGGCAAGAGTGGACAATGTGGAAGAAAATTGGTCGAATTATAAAGGGGAGTATAGAGATTTTCGAATTTATTAGTACTCTTCTTTTTATTTAATAAAACGTTTAAATATGATATAATAATTAAAAAGAGTTTTACTGATTGATGAATTAATTTTTTAATAGCGATTGAGGGTGCATGAATATGAGGATGGAATTCGATTTAAAGCTTCAACAAACTCAAAAACTTATAATGACTCCTGAACTAAAACAGGCTATTGAGATTTTGCAGTTAAATTCCTTAGAACTTAATGCTCTTATAGAGCAGGAATTAGAGACTAATCCTGTTCTTGAAAAAGAAGAAACATCTGAGGAAGAAGATGCATATGAATATGACTTGTATGAGTTGTCTAAATATATACGAGAGACAGAAGAGAGAATGTATTACGATGATTCTGATGATGAAGAAATTGAAGAAGTCAATTATGAAAATTTTGTGTCTCCAAAGCCCTCTTTGAGCGACCACCTTTTGTTTCAACTTCACATAACACCTATTCCTCACAAAATCAAAAAAATATGTGAATATATAATATTTAGTCTAAGTCCGAGTGGTTATTTGAGAGAAGATATAAAAGACATTGCGAAGATTTTAGAATGTTCTGAAGAAGAGGTGTTAGAAGGGTTATCTATAGTCCAATCTTTTGACCCTCCAGGAATTGCAGCTCGCAATTTGCAAGAATGTTTAAAACTCCAACTTTTAGCTCAAGATAATTACAAAGGTATTATAAAAGAGTTGGTAGACTATCATCTTGAGGAAATTGCAGAAGGTAAGTATTCATATTTAGCAAAGTTGTACAATATTTCCTTAAAAGAAGTGCAACAAGCTGTAGATTTTATAAAAAAACTCAATCCTAAACCAGGAAGTAGCTTTTCTTCTACAGCAGATGTAGGATATATTGTACCAGATGTGGAAGTGATAAAAAGAGATAGAGAATACTTTGTAATAGTAAACGATTCAATAACTCCTAAGCTCAAGATTAATAATTACTATCATTCTATTTTGAATAGTAATGATGAAGAAGCTAAAAAATATATAAATACGAAGCTGCAATCAGCTATGTGGCTTATAAAAAGTTTAGAAAGCAGAAAAGAAACTTTGTATAAAGTAGTTAAAGCAATAGTGGAGTTACAAAAAGATTTTCTTGACAGAGGCATAAATTATTTAAAGCCTATGACGCAAAAGCAAGTTGCTGATATTGTAGGTGTTCACGAGTCTACCGTCAGCAGAGCTATAAACGGCAAATATGTTGCAACTCCTCGAGGACTTTTTGAGATAAAGTTCTTTTTCCAATCTGGTATTTCCAACAGAAATGGGAATGAAATTTCTGCTGAATCTATTAAAAACCTCATAAAAAAATTGATTGAAGAAGAAGACCCTGCAAATCCTCTAAGTGACCAAAAAATAGCTGATATTTTAAAAGAAAAAAATATTAATATTTCAAGAAGAACAGTGGCAAAATATAGAGAGGAATGCAATATTCCTTCTACTATCAAAAGAAGAAGATATTAAAAAATGGGCATGTAAATGCCCATTTAGGCTATTGAAAAAGCTTTATTAATAGTATAAAATAGTTAGTGCGGATATTTTTTATGAAGCGTGGGACATTTATAGAAGAACGGGACTTTAACTGTCCTGAAGAGGGAAATGGCATGAAGGATATTATAGCTTTACAACAAAAAATAGTACCAGAGTTAATAGATTTACTTCAAAAGAGATATACTATAATGCGAAACATATATTTTAATCAACCCATAGGGCGAAGGGCACTTTCGCACCAGTTGAATATGGGGGAACGAATAATTAGAACTGAGGTATCTTTTTTAAAGGCTCAAGGTTTGGTGGATATAAATCCCTTAGGTATGACTATTACTAAAGAGGGAGAAGAATTAATTGAGAATTTGAAAGATTTTATACATGAGCTTAAAGGGCTTAACAATATTGAGAGTTTGTTAAAGGACAAGCTGGGTGTTGAGAAAGTCATAGTGGTCCCAGGAGACGTAGAACAAGACCCTATGATAAAAAAAGAACTAGGAAAATCGGCAGCGAATTACCTAAAAAATATAATAAATGATGACAGTATTATTGCTTTAACTGGAGGATCAACTGTTTTAGAAGTTGCAAAAGGAATGCCTCAGCTTTATTCCAAATCAAACATAGTAGTTGTACCTGCTCGTGGTGGATTGGGGAAAGAAGTAGAAAAGCAAGCAAACACAATCGCTTCAATTTTAGCCAAAAAGCTCGGCGGTACATATAAAATGTTGCACGTACCAGATAATTTAGGAAAAGAAGCGGTAAAAAGTCTTATCAAAGAGCCAGATATAAGAGATGTGGTAGAAACCTTAAAAAGAGCTGATATATTGATATTTGGTATTGGACGCTCTGATGTAATGGCAGAAAGAAGAAATTTACCACAAGATATTAGAGATTTTTTAATGAGGGAAAATGCTACATCTGAAGCTTTAGGATATTATTTTGATAAAGAAGGAAAGGTGGTCTATGCGACCCCAAGTATTTTCTTGACTTTAGAGGACTTAAAGTTTGTTAAAAATTTGATAGCTGTATCTGGAGGAAAAAGCAAAGCAGAGGCTATTGTTTCTACCTGCAGAAGTAGCAATGTACAGGTGCTTGTCACTGATGAAGGCGCTGCTTTTGAGATTTTAAAAATTGTTTAAAACACCTTTTCAGGTGTTTATAAAATAAAAAATCAAGGAGGAATACATAATGGGTGTTAAAGTTGCTATCAATGGTTTTGGAAGAATTGGAAGAAATGTATTCAGAGCTGCATTTAAAAAAAATGTTGACCTTGAATTTGTAGCTGTCAACGATTTAACAGATGCAAAAACATTGGCTCATTTATTAAAATACGATTCTACTTTTGGTAAATTTGAAGGAGAAGTATCTTATACGGATGATGCGCTAATTGTAAATGGTAAGCAAATCAAAATTTTCAAGGAAACTGATCCTGCAAAACTTCCATGGAAAGAATTAGGAGTAGACATTGTAATTGAATCCACAGGAAGATTTACAAACAAAGACGATGCGATAAAGCACATACATGCGGGGGCGAAAAAAGTTATAATTTCCGCACCTGCTAAAAATGAGGACATAACAATTGTTATGGGCGTAAATGAGAACATGTATGACCCGGCTAACCATCATGTGATTTCAAATGCTTCTTGTACAACCAACTGTTTAGCACCAATAGCTAAAGTAATTAATGATAAATTCCGTATTAAAAAAGGTATGATGACAACAGTTCACTCTTACACCAATGACCAGAGAATACTTGATTTACCTCACAAGGATTTGAGAAGGGCGAGGTCTGCTGCTATGTCAATAATACCTACTACAACTGGTGCTGCAAAAGCAATCCACTTAGTAATTCCAGAACTAGAAGGAAAATTGAATGGTTTTGCAATGAGAGTTCCAACCCCAGACGTATCTGTTGTTGACTTAGTTGCAGAAGTTGAAGTACCTGTCACAGCTGAAGAAGTAAATGCAGCCTTGAAAGAAGCTTCTGAAACATATATGAAAGGCATTTTAGGATATTCTGAAGAGCCATTAGTTTCAATGGACTATAAGGGAGACGACAGGTCTTCTATAGTTGATGCACCGCTTACAATGGTAATTGATGGAACATTAGTTAAAGTTGTTTCTTGGTATGACAATGAATGGGGTTACTCCAACAGAGTCGTAGACCTAGCAAAATATATTGCTGATAGGCTCTAACACAAAAGGTCCGTGTCCTTTTATGGACCGGACCTTTAAATCCTAATATAAGGAGGTTTTTGTGATGAAAAAAACCGTGAGAGATATAGATGTGGCGGGAAAAAGAGTTTTAGTTAGAGTAGACTTTAATGTACCTATGGATGAAAATAAAAATATAACAGATGATACTCGGATAAAAGCAGCATTGCCCACTATAGAATATTTAATAAATAATAAGGCTAAAGTAATACTTGTATCTCATTTGGGAAGACCTAAAGGAAAATTTAATCCAGAGTATTCTTTAAAACCTGTTGCAAAAAGGTTGTCTGAACTTTTAGGTAAGCAAGTTTCTATGGCAGAGGATGTGATTGGAGAGGATGCAAGAGCGAAAGCAGCCGCATTAAAAGAAGGCGAAGTATTGCTCTTAGAAAATGTGAGATTCCACGCAGAAGAAGAGAAAAATGACCCTCAATTTGCAAAAGAATTAGCTTCTTTAGCAGATATTTATGTAAATGACGCTTTTGGTACGGCTCACAGGGCTCATGCTTCAACAGCAGGAGTTGCTGCATACTTGCCGGCAGTATCAGGCTTTTTAATTGAAAAAGAGCTAACGATTATGGGAGAAGCGCTTGAAAACCCAAAAAGACCTTTTGTTGCAATATTGGGAGGAGCTAAAGTTTCAGACAAAATAGGAGTAATAACAAACTTATTAGAAAAAGTAGATAGCCTTTTAATTGGCGGTGGTATGGCTTACACCTTTATTAAAGCGAAAGGCTATGAAATAGGAAAATCTCTTTTAGAAGAGGATAAGATAGAATTGGCCAAAGAATTAATGGAAAAGGCTAATCAAAAAGGTGTTAATTTGATGCTTCCTGTGGATACAGTTATTGCTAAAGAATTGAAATCAGGTGTACCTTATGAAGTAGTGGATATAGACAAAATGCCTAAAGACCAAATAGGAGTAGATATTGGACCTCAGACTATTGAAGAATACTCAAAAGTGATAAAACACGCCATGACAGTAGTGTGGAACGGGCCTATGGGAGTTTTTGAAATTCCTGAGTTTGCAAAAGGTACAGAGGCCATTGCCAAAGCTTTAAGTGAATGCAAAGGTACTACAATAGTAGGTGGTGGCGATTCTGCAGCCGCTATAGAGCAATTGGGCTATGCTGATAAAGTTACTCATATTTCTACTGGAGGAGGGGCATCACTAGAGTTTTTAGAAGGCAAAGTGTTGCCGGGGATTGATGTTTTAAATGACAAGTAAAGGGGTGTTTGCTTTGAGAAGACCAATAATTGCAGGTAATTGGAAAATGCACATGACCCCTTCTGAAGCTGTGAAGTTAGTTGAGGAATTGATACCTCAAGTAAAAGAGGCAAAAGCGGAAGTGGTAGTCATACCTCCTTTTGTGGACTTGACAGAAGTGAGCAAAGTCATCAAAGGTACAAATATTCTTTTGGGTGCTCAAAATATGTTTTGGGAAGAAAAGGGTGCATATACAGGAGAAATTTCGCCTTTAATGCTTAAAGAGATTGGCGTGAAATACGTTGTAATAGGTCACTCTGAAAGAAGGCAGTATTTTGGTGAGACGGATGAAACGGTAAATAAAAAAGTCTTATCCGCTCTATCTCACGGCTTAAGTCCTATTGTGTGTGTAGGAGAATCTCTTTCTCAAAGAGAAGAAGGAAAAACTTTTGAAGTAGTTTTAAGTCAAACTAAAGAGGCATTAAAAGGCGTTTCGCCAGATGACATCGTCAGGGTAGTAATAGCTTATGAGCCAATTTGGGCTATAGGTACTGGCAAAACGGCTACAGCTGAAGATGCCAATGAAGTCATAAAAGCTATAAGAAATACTATAGCTTCCCTTTATGGAAAAGAAAAAGCAAGTTTAGTTAGAATACAGTATGGGGGGAGTGTAAAACCAGAAAACATCTCTGAACTCATGGCAGAAAGCGATATAGATGGGGCTTTAGTAGGGGGAGCAAGTCTTGTAGCAACAGATTTTGCAAAGATTGTCAATTATTAAGGAGAGGATTATATGCCTGAAAAATTAGTGATGCTAGTTGTACTAGACGGATTTGGAATATCAAACAAAAAAGAAGGAAATGCAGTATATTTAGCTAATACGCCAAATTTAGATTTTTATTTTAAAAATTATCCTCACACAATTCTTTCCGCAAGTGGCCTTGCAGTGGGACTTCCTGAAGGACAAATGGGTAATTCAGAAGTAGGACACTTAAATATTGGAGCGGGAAGAATAGTATATCAAGAACTTACAAGAATTAGCAAAGATATAAAAGAAGGGACATTTTTTACGAAAAAAGAGTTTTTAGATGCAGTAGAAAATGTAAAGAAAAACAACTCTAAGCTACATCTTTTTGGCCTTTTGTCAGATGGAGGAGTTCACAGCCACATAACCCATTTATTTGCTTTAATGAAGTTGGCTAAAGACCAGGGACTAAAAGAAGTATATGTTCATGCTTTCTTAGATGGAAGAGATGTTCCACCTGCTTGTGCAAAGGAATATATAAGACAATTTGAAGAAGAGTCAAACAGGATTGGTATAGGGAAGATTGCAACGATTTCTGGAAGATATTATGCGATGGACAGAGACAAAAGATGGGATAGAACTAAAAAAGCTTATGATGCAATAGTTTTGGGAAAAGGTGTTTATGCTAATTCACCAATGGAAGCAATAGATATAGCTTATTCAAAAGACCAAACTGACGAGTTTGTAGAACCAACGGTAATTTTGGAAAATGGAAAACCAATTGCTACAGTAGATGCAGAAGATTCCATAATATTTTTCAATTTTAGACCCGATAGAGCGAGACAGCTTACAAGAGCTTTTATTGACGAAGTATTTAACCATTTTGAAAGAGAAAAGGGATATTTTCCTGTATTTTTTGTGTCAATGACTCAGTATGATGAAACCTTTGAAAACATACATGTGGCGTATAAACCAGAAAGACTAGAGAATACTCTTGGTGAATACTTAAGTAAAAAAGGGATCAAACAGCTTAGAATTGCAGAAACTGAAAAATACGCTCATGTAACTTTCTTTTTCAATGGTGGCGTAGAGGAACCTAATGATGGTGAAGAAAGAATTTTAGTTCCTTCTCCTAAAGTAGCGACTTACGACTTAAAACCGGAAATGAGTGCCTATGAGGTTACAGATACTGTAATACCTAAGATTATGTCAAATCAATATGGTTTTATTCTTTTAAACTTTGCAAATCCTGATATGGTAGGTCATACAGGAGTTTTAAATGCTGCAATAAAAGCGATTGAAGCAATAGATGAGTGCCTTGGAAGAATAGTAAATGCTGTTCAAAGTGTAGGAGGAACAATAATTATAACCGCTGATCACGGCAATGCAGAAGAAATGATTGATCCAGTGACAAAAGAACCACAAACTGCTCATACTACAAACCCAGTGCCATTTATTGTTATAGGTGAGGGAGATATTGATTTGAGGAAAGATGGAATACTGGCCGATATTGCTCCAACTGTATTAGACATAATGAAACTGCCTATGCCTCAAGAAATGACAGGTAAATCCTTAATTATTGGAAGAAAATAAAATTAAAAAGAAAGGAGAAGTTGTCATGTCATCGATTATTGATATTTTTGCAAGAGAAATACTTGACTCCCGTGGAAATCCTACAGTTGAAGTAGAGGTAGAATTAGATAGCGGTGCAGTGGGGAGAGCTGCTGTGCCTTCAGGCGCTTCTACGGGAGCTTTTGAAGCAGTTGAATTAAGAGATGGAGACAAGTCAAGGTATTTGGGAAAAGGTGTACTAAAAGCTGTTCGAAATGTTAATGATGTAATTGCTCCAGAACTAATTGGAATGGAGGCACAAGACCAAGTAGCAATTGACAAAACGATGATTGAACTAGATGGAACTCCAAATAAGAGCAAATTAGGAGCAAACGCGATTTTAGGGGTATCATTGGCAGTTGCAAAAGCAGCAGCTGAAGAGTGTGGTTTACCTTTGTATCAATACATTGGTGGTGTAAATGCAAAAACTTTGCCAGTACCTATGATGAACATATTAAACGGTGGAAAGCACGCCGACAATAATGTGGACATACAAGAATTTATGATCATGCCTGTTGGTGCTCCAAATTTCCGAGAAGCATTAAGAATGTGTTCAGAGGTTTATCATAATTTAAAAAACGTGTTACATTCCAAAGGATTAAGCACTACAGTTGGCGATGAAGGAGGATTTGCACCTAACCTTACATCAAACGAAGAAGCTATACAAGTCATACTAGAAGCTATAGAGAAAGCAGGATATGTTCCAGGAGATGATGTAGTATTGGCATTAGATCCTGCTTCAACGGAGCTTTATAAAGAAGATGGGAAATATCATTTTGAAGGAGAAGGAATCGTTAGAACCTCTGAAGAAATGGTAGACTTTTGGGAACAACTTGTCAATAAATATCCTATTGTTTCAATTGAAGATGGGCTTGCAGAAGAGGACTGGGAAGGATGGAAATTGTTAACAGAGAGATTAGGAGAGAAAATACAATTAGTTGGAGATGACTTATTTGTAACGAATACTCAAAGACTTTCGAAAGGTATCAATATGGGAGTTGCGAATTCAATACTTATAAAGCTCAATCAAATAGGGACATTGACAGAAACTTTGGACGCTATTGAAATGGCAAAAAGAGCAGGTTACACGGCTGTCGTGTCTCACCGTTCCGGAGAGACAGAAGATTCCACAATTGCAGACCTCGTGGTTGGAGTAAATGCAGGACAAATTAAAACTGGAGCACCTGCAAGAACTGACAGAGTTGTAAAATACAATCAGCTTTTAAGAATTGAAGAAGTTTTAGGAAGTACAGCCCAATATCTTGGCAAAAATGCTTTTTACAATATTAAAAAATAAGGGGATCCAAAAAGGATTCCCTTATTTAATAGTCTGTAAAATTATAAGTTAGGAATATTGCTGACATTTTGCATAAGAGAAGTGACTTGGCGGAGCAGAAGCAAGTTTGCGAGAGGAAGAAACAGAAGCGGGGCCGAAGCTAAGGATGGCGGAGGTGGGCAACTATTAACTTTTGGCACACACTTTTTAATAAAAACCCTTGATTAAGAGATACATTAGAGATATAATATAATATGTAGTATTGTGTTTTTGACAGAGCAAAAATTAGAGATAAGGCGGTGTAAATATGCTAAAAACTGTACTGATGGGTATACAGATTTTGGTTAGCATTTTCTTAATAGTAGTTATACTTTTACAAAAGGGCAGAAGTGCAGGTATTTCAGGCGTTATTGCAGGAGGAGCAGAAACGTTTTTTGGGAAAAATAAAGCTCGAACTATGGAGGGGACACTGGAGAAACTTACTACCATAGCAGCGGTGTTGTTTATAATTTTGTCTATGGTGTTAACAGTAATGATGGCTAAATAAAAAAGGACATTAAAAAGAGATGGAAAAACCCTTTTATGGGTTTTTATTTTTACCACCATAAATAAAAAAGGCTAGGTGGTCAAATGAAAATTAGAGAAATTACAGAAGAATTAGAATATCAACTGCTTTCTCCTTATGCGACAAAAAGCCGTGAAACTCGCGGCAGGGATAGAGAAGAGGAAAAATGCGATGTAAGGACAGAATTTCAAAGAGATAGGGATAGGATTATTCACAGCAAAGCTTTTAGAAGATTGAGCCACAAAACACAGGTCTTCATTTCTCCAGAAGGTGACCATTATAGGACAAGGCTTACTCATACATTAGAAGTAGCTCAGATTGCAAGAACCATTGCAAGAGCTTTGAGGTTAAATGAAGATTTGACAGAAGCTATTGCTTTAGGTCATGATTTAGGACATACTCCTTTTGGTCATTCTGGTGAAGAGGTTTTAAATAGACTTTTAAAAGGTGGTTTTAGGCATAATGAACAAAGTATTAGAGTAATTGAGATTTTAGAAAAAAATGGGAATGGACTTAATTTAACTTGGGAGGTCAAAGATGGCATTTATAACCACTCTACTTCAGGGAAACCCCAGACATTAGAGGGACAAGTAGTGCAAATTTCCGATAAGATAGCTTATATTAACCATGATATTGATGATGCAATACGAGGAAAAGTTTTAAACCCCAAAGATTTACCTAAAGATTTAATAGCAATTTTAGGGGATGAGCATAGTAAAAGAATAGATACAATGGTAAAAGATGTTATAAACAATAGTTTAGGAAAGCCAAAAGTTTCAATGAGCAAAGAAATTTATGAGGCTACGTATAGCTTGAGAGATTTTTTGTTCAAAAAGGTCTATATTGGGTCAAGAGCCAAAAAAGATGAGGAAAAAGCTAAACGAATAGTAGAACAATTGTTTTATTATTTTTATGATAATATTGACAAGATGCCTGAAGAATTTATAAAACTTGTTGAACTCTATGGAAGAGAAAGAGCTGTTGCTGATTATATTGCTGGCATGACAGACAAATATGCTCTTTTAAAATACAAAGAGATTTTTTTGCCTAGTTCTTGGGTTGAGTAAAATTTTTTAGTTTTAACAAAAATTTAATACAACTAAAGGAGGATTTTTAAATCTTTTGTCGAATATATATTGGTCGTTGGTGACAAGTTAGTTTAGACAAAAGAGGATTTTAACAATTTTTGTCGAATAGAATAACTAGGTGGTATTGATGGCTTATTCAAGAGAAATGATTGAAAGAGTGATAGAAGCAAATGACATAATAGATGTTATTTCAGAGTATGTAGAATTAAAAAAAGCGGGAAAAGAATTTAAAGGTCTGTGCCCTTTTCATAGGGAAAAAACACCATCTTTTATGGTCAGTCAAGAAAAACAGGTTTATCACTGTTTTGGATGTAATGCCAGTGGAAATGTCGTTACTTTTATAATGGATATTGAAAATTTGACTTTTAAAGATGCAATTGAATTTTTAGCGGACAGAGTAGGAATAACTCTTGAAGAGGTCGAGTTGACAGAAAAGGAGTATCAAAAAAAGAAACTTATTGGGGAAATATGCAAAGTAAATAAATTAGCAGCTGTGTATTTTTACAATAAGCTTTTTTCTGAAGAAGGCAGACAAGCTTTAGCTTATATAAGAAAAAGAGGTTTAACAGAAGCTACGATAAAGAAATTTGGAATAGGTTATTCGCCACCTGAGGGAAATGGTCTTTTAAATTTTTTAAAGGAAAAAGGTTACACAGAAAGTTTTTTATTAAAGGCGGGACTTTTGTCACAAAAAAATAACCGCTATTACGACAGATTTAGAAATAGAGTAATGTTTCCTATTATAGATTTAAAGGGAAATGTTATAGGTTTTGGAGGCCGAGCAATTGATGATAGTTTGCCTAAATATTTAAACACACCTGAGACGGAAGTTTTTAAAAAAGGCAAAACCCTATTTGCAATAAATTTTGCTAAAAAAACTCAACAAGATAAATTTATAATTGTAGAAGGATATATGGATGCTATTTCTTTACATCAGGCCGGAATAGATTGTGCTGTGGCTTCTTTAGGAACTGCTTTGACAGAGGACCAAGCAAAACTTATAAAAAGATATAAAAGAAATGTTATAATTGCCTACGATGCAGATGAAGCTGGTGTTAGTGCTGCCATAAGGGGACTTGACATTCTCGATGAATTGAATTTAAATATAAAAGTATTGACTATACCTGAGGGGAAAGACCCTGATGAGTTTATAAAAAAGGAAGGAGTAGAAGCATTTAATCAATTAATAGAAAATGCCGAGAGTTTAATTGAGTTTAAAGCAAAAGTATACAGAAAAAATCTTGATCTTGATAATCCTCAAGATAGAATAGTATATGTTAAAAAAATTGCAAAAGATATTGCAAACCTTTCTGATGAAGTGAAAAGAGAAGTTTATATTTCTTCCGTAGCTAAAGTTGCCCAAATACCTGAAAATGCAGTGAGAACAGAGGTTAGTCGTTTTGTCAATAGGAAAATTAGAAAAAATCAAAAAAATATGTATATGGCTGGTAATATAAGGCATAATATATACAGTAGTAATAAAATATCGCCTGAAAAATACTTAATTGCATTGATACTGTATGATAATGATCTTTACAAAAGGATAAAAGAGACAATTACTCCTGATATGTTGGAGAATGTTAAGTTAAGGCCAGTTTTTGAAGAAATAATGTCAAGGCTGGAAGTTGGAGAAAAAGTTCAAATAAACGACATTGTATATTTATTACAAGAAGAAAATCTCATATCTGAGTTTAACGATATTATTAAAGCTTTTTACGAGAGTGAAAATATTACAGAACAAGCTGCAGATGATATTATAAACAAGATTCTCATTAATAGTTTGGCAGTTAAAAGAGAAAACATCAAAAGAGCTATAAATGAGGCTCATATGTTGGGGGATATAGAAAAAGAGAGACAGCTTTTAATAGAATTACAAAATTGTGAAAAGGAGATGCTAAAGATAAAAAATGGCCAAAAAGAAAGAAACCCATAGGGAGGGGAAACCTATGAACAACGAAGAATTGTCTAAAGATGCCATTACAGAACTTATAAATAAAGGCAAAAAAACTGGGATGCTCACCTACAATGAGATAATGGATTCCTTAGAGGATATTGATTTAAATCCTGACCAAATTGAGAAAGTTTATGATGCTTTTGAAGACATGGGAATTGAAATTGTTGGTGAGGAACCCCGTCAAGAAGAAATAAATGAAGAGGATTTAGATTTAGATCTTTCTCTTCCTGAAGGAATTAGTATAGATGATCCTGTTAGAATGTATTTAAAAGAGATAGGAAAGATTCCTCTTTTAACTCCTGAGGAAGAGATTGAATTAGCAAAAAGAATTGAACAAGGGGACGAAGAAGCTAAAAAAAGACTTATAGAAGCCAATTTAAGATTGGTTGTAAGTATAGCAAAAAGATATGTAGGTAGAGGAATGCTTTTTTTAGACCTGATACAAGAAGGGAATTTAGGATTACTTAAGGCTGTTGAAAAGTTTGACTATAGAAAAGGCTACAAATTCAGTACTTATGCTACGTGGTGGATAAGGCAGGCTATTACAAGAGCTATTGCAGACCAAGCGAGAACTATAAGAATTCCTGTGCACATGGTAGAAACTATCAACAAGTTGATAAGAGTCCAAAGACAATTGCTGCAGGAATTAGGTCGCGAACCTACGCCTGAAGAGTTAGCTAAAGAGATGGGAATGCCAGAAGAAAAAGTAAGAGAGATAATGAAAATAGCTCAAGAGCCTGTATCTTTGGAGACTCCTATAGGGGAAGAAGAAGACAGCCATTTGGGGGATTTTATACCCGATGAAGATGCCCCAGCTCCAGCAGAGGCTGCTGCATTTACAATGCTAAAAGAGCAATTAATGGATGTTCTTGACACTTTAACTCCAAGGGAAGAGAAAGTACTAAGACTGAGATTTGGACTTGATGACGGTCGAGCAAGGACTTTAGAGGAAGTAGGAAAAGAATTTAATGTAACAAGAGAACGCATAAGGCAAATTGAAGCAAAAGCTTTGAGAAAGTTGAGACATCCCAGCAGGAGTAAAAAATTAAAAGATTTTCTTGATTAAATGAGCTTCTTGACAATAGGGCAAAAATCGGTATAATTATTATTGTATTCCTCAGTAGCTCAAGGGTAGAGCAACCGGCTGTTAACCGGTAGGTTGTAGGTTCGAATCCTACCTGAGGAGCCACTTTTTGGGCCTTTAGCTCAGCTGGCAGAGCGGTCGGCTCATAACCGATTGGTCCGGGGTTCGAATCCCTGAAGGCCCACCATTTTGAAAAAAGCATTTAGCTTTAAATGCTTTTTTTATTTTTATACTTTTTAGGAGGATTACATGAAATTTACTCAACGATTAAAAAAAATTGTTGAATATATTCCTAAGGATTCAAAAGTAGCAGATATAGGCACTGATCATGGTTTTATTCCTGTTTACCTTATTGAAAACAAAATAGCTACCTATGTTGTGGCATCAGATCTAAATGAAGCCTCATTGAATAAAGCTGTAAAAGAAGTTGAGAAAAGAAATTTGCAATCTTTGATAGACACGAGGTTAGGTGATGGTCTTCATGTTTTGTTGCCAGGGGAAGTAGACGTGGTTGTCATTGCAGGTATGGGAGGAATTTTAATTACAAAAATATTAGAAGAAGGAAAAGATATTGCAAAAACTATTAAAAAATTTTTACTTCAACCAATGAGAGATTCGGCATATTTGAGGGAATACTTAATAGAAAATGGATATAAAATTTGTGATGAGGAATTAGTTAAGGAAAAGCAAAAATATTATGAAATAATAGTAGCAGAACATGGTAGACAAAAAGTCAAAAATGACATATATTATGAAATAGGAGAAAAACTTATACAAAAAAGACATCCTCTGTTAAAAGAATTCTTACAGTATAAAATTGACAAAATGAAACAAATTATAGATAAACTTCCTAAGTGCAATAAAAAGCGTAAGCAATTAGAGGAAAAAGTAAAGAAATTCGAGGTGTTAATAAATGGGCTTGAAATGCCAAGTGATAGCTTCCATAATGGATAAGCTTGCACCGCGTAAATTTGCAGAAGAATGGGATAACGTAGGATTATTGGTAGGAGATGGCTCTAAAGAGGTTTCCAAAATTTTGGTAGCTTTAGATGCTACTTTTGAAGTAGTTAAGGAAGCAGTTAATAAAAAAGTAGATATGATTGTAACTCATCATCCGTTAATTTTTAAGCCAATAAAAAATATTAGAACTGATAATCCAGTAGGCTCATTGCTAATACAACTTATTAAAAATGATATTTCCCTTTACGCGGCCCATACCTCTTTTGACATAGCTCCAAATGGTATGAATGATATTTTGTGCAATGTCTTAGGAATATACGATAGGGAAGTTTTGGATGTCACTTATTCCGAAGGATATAAAAAGATTGTAGTTTATGTGCCACAAGGATATGAAGAAGTAGTAAGAAATGCTATGTGCAGTGCAGGTGCTGGCTTTATTGGGAATTACAGCGATTCTACTTTCCAAAGTCGAGGCATTGGAACTTATAGACCTTTAGAAGGAACAAACCCGTTTATTGGTGAAATAGGAAAATTAGAAAAGACAGAAGAAGTAAAGATAGAAACTATAGTACCTCAGAAATATTTAGAAAAAGTAGTTACTGCAATGCTGAATGTCCACCCCTATGAAGAGGTTGCTTATGATATTTATCCTTTGGAAAATATTAAAGAGGAATATGGACTGGGAAGAATTGGAACTATTTCGGAGATTACGTTGCAAGAGTTAGTTTTGCAAGTAAAAACGAAACTTAAAATTAATAACTTGAGAGTAGTAGGTGATCTAAATAAAAAGATTAAAAAAGTAGCCGTATGTGGTGGAAGCGGTGCAAGTCTTATTCACAAGGCTGCTTTGAGAGGAGCAGATGTGTTAATAACAGCAGATATAGGCTATCACGATGCTGTAGAGGCCCAACACCTCGGATTATCTTTGATTGATGCGGGACATTTTGCAACAGAGAATATTGCAGTAAGATTTATCGCCGAATATATAGTTGACGAAACTCAAAGACAGGGGTATGAAATAGAAGTATTAGTGAGTGAGGTTCAAAAAGATCCTTTTGTGTATGTATAATTGTATTGACAAAACTGAGTATATATGATAACCTATATTAGGTTGATATAAGAAAAATATATAAAAATAATGCATGTGAGTAAGTCGGATGGCCGCGTGCGATTTGCGCACGAGGAAAGTCCGAGCTCCACAGGGCAGGGTGCCGGGTAATACCCGGTGGAGGCGACTCCAAGGAAAGTGCAACAGAAATATACCGCCTGGCACTCAACTTATTAAGTGCCGGGTAAGGGTGGAAAGGTGAGGTAAGAGCTCACCAGGGACCAGGCGACTGGTCTGCTCTGCAAACCCCACCCGGAGCAAGGCGAATAGGAGGGAGTAGGTGGCCCGCCGTTTCCCTCGGGTTATGCCGCTGGAGGTGTCAGGCAACTGGCACCCTAGATAGATGGCCATCCTCGACAGAACTCGGCTTATAGACTTGCTCACATGCTGAAAAGTCCTGCTTTCCGCGGGTCTTATTTTTTATTTGTCACTATTTTGCCAGCTTAAAATTTGTTTGATCTATAAATTTTTGTTTGATTAAAAAACTCTTTTTTGCTAATATTATATATGACATAATTATTATAAAAGGAGAGATTTAGATGAGCGTACATATTGGTGCTAAAGAAAACGAAATTGCTCAAACAGTGTTATTGCCAGGAGATCCTTTAAGGGCTAAATACATAGCGGAAAATTTCCTTGAAGAGGCGAAATGTTACAATGAAGTCAGAGGGATGTATGGTTTTACAGGATATTATAAAGGGAAAAGAGTGTCAGTTCAAGGAACAGGGATGGGAGTACCTTCTTTGTCTATTTATGTAAATGAACTTATAACCAGTTATAACGTGAAAAATCTTATAAGAATAGGTACATGTGGTTCTCTGCAACCAGATATCAAGATTAGAGATATAGTAATTGCTATGAGTTCGTCTACGGACTCTGCAATAAATAAAATTAGGTTTAATGGTATGGATTATGCTCCTACAGCAAGTTTTAAGTTATTAAAAAAAGCTTATGATAAAGCGATAGAGTTAGGAATACAACCTAAAGTAGGAAATATTCTTACAACGGATACTTTTTATAATGATGACCCAGACAGCTGGAAACTATGGGCGAAGTTTGGTGTTTTGGCAGTAGAGATGGAAACTGCAGGACTATATACTTTGGCTGCTAAGTACAATGTAGATGCTCTTACAATATTGACAGTGAGCGATAGCTTGGTTACTGGAGAAGCGACGACAGCAGAAGAGAGGCAAAAGACTTTTATGGACATGGTAAAGATTGCATTAGAAATAGCTGAATAATTTTTAAAAGAGGATAACCTTGTTTATCCTCTTTTAAAATAATTAAAAAAGGAGCTGATAGTTGATGAAACCTTTAAAATTTAAGCCTATTTTTATGGAAAGAATATGGGGAGGTACTGCATTAAGAGATAAATTTGGATTTGATATTCCCGAGGGTAAAAAAATTGGAGAATTGTGGACAATATCTGATAATAGAACGGCTGTCAGTGTAATTGAGAGTGGAGAATTTAATGGCCAAAAACTAAGTGATATAGCTTACAAATTTTCTGAAGATATATATGGCAAAGGGGTAAATTATCGAAGATTTCCTTTACTCATCAAAATAATCGATGCGCAAGACAAACTTTCTGTCCAAGTTCATCCAGATGATGAATATGCTTTTAAATATGAAAATGGCGATTCTGGAAAAACCGAGATGTGGTATATAATAGATGCAAAACCAGGAGCTAAACTTGTATGTGGCTTAAAAGAAGGAACTACAAAAGAAGAATTTAAAAGGCTATTAGAGGAAGAAAGATTAGAAGAGTGTTTAAAAGAAATAGAAATAAAACCAGGAGATGTGGTTTACATACCTTCAGGGATGGTGCATGCTATAGGTGAAGGTATACTTATTTGTGAAATTCAACAAAATTCAGACCTTACCTATAGAGTGTATGATTACAATAGAGTAGATGAATTTGGAAGAAAAAGAGAGTTACATATAGAAAAAGCATTAGATGTTATAGATTTTAATTTAAAAACAGATAAAATAATACCTGAATTTGAAGAAATACAAGGCGGACGCATATCTCATGTTGTTAAATCCCCATATTTTCAGGTAAGTATAATTGAGATAAATGAAGAGGTAAAAATAGATACAGAAGGAAAATTTAACACTTTAACAGCTGTAGAAGGATATTGTAGAATTGCCTATACTGAAGGCACCACTGATTTAAAAGCAGGAGAGACTGTGTTAATACCTGCTTCTATTACGAGTTACACAATGGAAGGAAATTGCAAGGTCCTCAAAGCTTATATATAGAAAGCGTAAATATTGACAACCTTTTATTAAAATTGTATAATAAAAAAGCAAGAAGTGGGGTTATAGCTCAGCTGGTCAGAGCGCTACGTTGACATCGTAGAGGTCACAGGTTCGAATCCTGTTAACCCCACCATTTTTTATATAGGTTGTATGGGGTATAGCTCAGTAGGGAGAGCACGTGCTTCGCATGCATGAGGTGAGGGGTTCGAATCCCCTTATCTCTGCCAAACCGAAGGAAAATATTTTTATCGATAGATTTATTTTTTTATCACAAGATATAACCAAATCATGCAAATGAGGAGGTTATATCTTTATATTGTATATGGGTAAAAATTTGGATTAATGATTGTTATGTGGATAACCAAGTTTTACATGAAATATGCCTATGGCGAATTGCTGTTTAAACAATACTTTTTTGAATACTATGGCTTGAAAAGGGGAAAGTAAAGAGAAAAATATTGAAAACATTTTATCAAAAATATATAATAGTAACATGATACCAAATTATTGGAGGGATTTTTATGGATTTAAATTCCTACATAGATGATATGAGAGATGACATTATAAAATCTGTTCAAGAATTGGTCAGGATAAAAAGCGTACGAGATGAACCGAGACCAGGAATGCCTTATGGAGAAGGTGTTGCTAAGGCATTGGACAAAGCTTTAGAGATTGCACAAAGTTTAGGCTTTAAAACTAAAAATGTAGATGGCTATGTAGGGTATGCAGAATACGGCGAAGGAGAAGAAATGATAGGAGTTTTGGGACATTTAGATGTAGTTCCAGAAGGTGATGGGTGGACTTATCATCCGTATGGTGCCGAAATCCATCAGGGAAAGATATATGGAAGAGGTACTGTAGATGATAAAGGCCCAATAATTGCGGCTTTATATGGCTTAAAAGCTATAAAAGATGCAGGATTGAAGCTTTCGAAGAGAGTAAGGATTTTATTTGGTACAAATGAAGAGAATGGTTCTCACGAAATTCCTTATTATTTAAAACACGATGAAGCGCCTACAATGGGCTTTACTCCAGATGCCCAATATCCAATTATATATGCAGAAAAAGGTATAACAATGTTTGATGTAGTAAAAGAGTTTAATAAAAAGCCCAGTAATATAGTTATAGAATATATCAAAGGTGGAGAAAGGCCCAATGTAGTGCCAGGCTATTGTGAAGCTGGTCTAAAGGTAAAAGAAGCAGATAAGAAGAAAGAAATTCAAGATAAGTTAGAAGCTTTCGTAAAAGAGACTGGTTATAATTTGAAGGCTGAAGAAAAAGGGGAAATGCTTGTAATCAAATCAGTAGGGGTTTCAGCTCATGGCAGTCTTCCGCATTTAGGAAAAAATGCTATAATGCAGTTATTTCTCTTCCTTGACAGAATCGATTTAGAAGATAGCGATGTCAGAGATTTTATACGATTCTTTGCTACAAATGTCGGGATGGAAACAGATGGAAAAACTTTTGGAATATACTTAAAAGATGAAACAGGAGAATTGACTTTTAACGTTGGCACTATTCAATTGGATGAAAGCAAAGGAGTGTTAGGTTTAAATATCAGATATCCTGTAAAATATAAATACGAGGATTGGATGAATATTTTCGAAGAGAAAATCAAATCTAATGGAATGAGAATAGAAGACATGCTCCATCAGCCACCTTTATATTTCCCACCAGACCATCCTTTGATAAAAACTTTGAGCAAAGTTTATGAAGAACAGACGGGACAGAAAGCAGAGCTTTTAGCAATAGGTGGAGGAACTTACGCGAAAGAGATGCCTAACACAGTGGCATTTGGGCCTGTTTTCCCCGACAAACCAGAATTAGCCCATCAAGCAGATGAGTATATAGAAATTGAAGATTTAATATTAAATGCAAAAATTTATGCTCACGCTATATATGAATTAGCGAAATAAAATCCCCTCTTCTGAGGGGTTTTATTTTAAACTAAAATATAATTTATTTTTTTCTAGCATAAATCCTATTTCTTCCCTAGGTAAAGATGTATTATTAGAATATACTGAAATGACACCAATATCACGTAAAAGCTCAGAAACAGTCTTTATAATTTGTTTTTCTAATTCTTTTTTGTCAATTTCTTTTTCAAAAGCTACAGAAAGATCATTAATTATAATTCTATTTACTGGCTCATAGGGGTCCTCGAAAATTACTGAGCAAAACGAAAGGAATGTGGTTTATAATGAAAAATTCTAAACTATTAGTTATAAGTGCGATTATTACTTTATCAACGATATTTTTTGACAAATTTAAAGATTATTCAAACTTTAAACACGGATTAGGATTGCCTTTCAAATTTTTAGAGTATTACGATTATAATATACCAAATAATAATTTAGAATTACTTTCTTTAAATAACATAACTAAAATAAGCTTTAGAGCTGATATATTTTTATTTTCTGTTTTAATTATATTTTTAATCTTAAAATATTCTATTAAACTATATTATAGAATTAATGTATTTGTCAAGTGAAAAATGGTTCTTGATAGTGTCAAGATTTTGTGGTGAATTGTAATTTCAAATGAAAAAGCAATCTTGGGGAGGTTATTTTACTATGAAAATCGTACGTATTTTTTTAATTGCAACTTTGCTTCTATTAATGGTGAGTGGAACCGCAGTGGCGGTAGAAAAAAATGATATAACGCCAGCAATCGCCAAAAAAGCGGCAATTTTTCATATTTTAAACGATATACAAACCGATACTAATTCAGAGTGGAAAGGAGGCAAGGTCACTCTTTCAAAAGCTTAGACCGTCTTTGACTTAAACAACGAGGTCAGGGGTTATTTGTTTAATATTCAAGTTAATGGCCAAGACGCGGGCTTCGTTTTTATTGGAAATTCTCTTGACGAATATCCTGTCCTAAGCTTCAGCTATGAAGGAAAAGTGTTTGACGATATACAACGTAATAGCATAAGAAAGACAGTGAAAGGAGAAATTGTAGGAGAAAAAATGGTGAGTCTTGGTGCAGGGCGATTTGCTCTTCAATTCGAAATGAAGAACGGTAATAAGATCATTAAAGCTCCAAACGGTAGCAAACTTTTTATACATAAAGTTTCTAGGTACGAAAATGCTGATCAGCGCAAAAGAAGCGATAAAGAAATAGAAAAAGCAAGGTTGTTCTGGAAACATATTTTTATGAGTGTGGCTGAAATTGGTAATGACCACGACGGTGTGACAGACATAGACCCTAGTAATTGGGAAACGGGTTATGATAGTATGAACAGAAATTATATTTCAAATGTACCGGATATCAACCAATGGCAATACGAAGAAGGACAATGGACCGGTTGTGCTCCTACTGCTGGTTCCAATGTTATGGCATATTGGGCCAATAAAGATACCAATTACCAAAACTTAATGCCTACAACCCAGGAAGATGTAGTCATGGCTCTCAGGGAAACGATGGGAACAACGCAAACGTCTGACGGCGCAGGTAGTACGAAGATTTATAATATTGAAGATGGTATGAGAGATTATGCGCATAATCAAGGCCTAACTAACGCCACCTTCAAAAATTTTGGAAACTGGTTTTTTGGCACCAGTGTATCCTATGCTGATTTCAAAAATGAAATTGATGCCCAAAGACCAAATTTATTGTCCTTTATTGATCAAACTTATTATGGTGAACATACTGTAACTGGAGTTGGTTACAAGGAATACGTATATAACGGTTCATCAAACGGTCACCAGTATATGGTAATTCATGATAATTGGTCTACAACCACCAGAACAATTTATGTGGCTTATGGCAGGGATTACAACTACGTGGTAATGACACAGTTTATTCCCTCGTAGGCCCTTAAAAGAAAACGGCGGGCCAGAACCGGTCCTGTCGATGTGCGCCCGGGCATGGGCTTTGTCCATAGTGTGAAAGTCCCGATGAAGATAGATCAGGAAGAGGTGTGCATAATGACTTCCAACCTTTATTGCGTCCGAAGCTTTCATTAACGTATCCCAAATTGCAACAATATGCAATGCTGTGAACCAAATTTCTGAAGAGCAAGGTACGGGAATCCGCACGCCGGGCTCTGTGAGGGGGGGTAGGCCGCCGATTGGGCGGCTCTTTCTACTCGGAGAAGGGGGTTAATCACCCCCGCCTACTCGATTTATCTCTTATTAGGAGGGTTGAACTCATGCCATTTAAGAATTTTCTTAAACCTGTATTTTTTTTACTTTTGATAATTACCATTATCGTCTTCATGCTTTTGCTAAAGAACAATGCTACAGTTGGTGAAAGAGTACCTTCGCTTCCCGAGGCCATAAAATTGGCGAAACGCTATACTCCTTTAATTTTTGTTGAAAATACTGATATCACCCTACCGGGTCCTCGTAAACGAGTTCTCTACGGCTTCGATAAGAATGGGAAGAAACTTGTGGTATGGGTACGAAACGGTAATGAGCCTCCAAACTTTGTATATCTTGAGCAGGGAATAACCGAAATCAAAGCCAGAGAAATTTTAGAGGCACGAGGTGTGCCAAAGAGTGCCATCCGTTCGTTAGTTTTGGACTTCAGAGCAACATCTGAAAATGCTAAAGAAAGAGAAAAAATAACAGAAGTTTATTGGAGTGATTATGTCACAAACGAAGAAAAGCATGAAGTTTACTTTATTGATTTTTACTCGGGGAAAATCCTGGAATCTAAAACAATCAAATAATATCTTGATTTTAGTGCCGGCGCCATGATCTTAAATTCTTATAGGTTTAACTCACTTTTTGAAGAAGAAGCCTACTATACTTGACTGTAAAAGCAGGTCGGGTCAGGAAGCCAAATAGTACTGTTTAACTCCGGACAATTGTCTGGAGTTAAACAGCTTTAGTTAAGGAGGAAATTATCTCATAAATTGGAGTTATTTCGCGTTTTTTGGAGGAGTAAGCCTAATTTTAGCAACTAACTGTTTTCATGAGGGACGAATTCCCAGAAAGCTTACTAAAATTGTTATTATTACACCTTTTACGACATTTGTTCATGGGTTTGTCTTTCTCACCATACTTGAATAAGTTAAAGTCAAAGTGGCTGTACTTATTCGCCCCTCAAGAAGTCAAGTCAGCTACTTATTTGTTTCGAGCATAGTGTAAAATTATCGTAGGATTTTTTGAGTAAAAAAAACAAGAGACAACCCCTCTGATAAAATAGATTATGGAAAACAAAACAACACAGAAAGGGGTGTCTCTTGTGAAAAAAATATCTTTGAAGATATTATACTACAAAATGCTCTAAATTTCACTAGAGAAGTGATAGAAATTTTTAGCGATTTATTAAACGAAGGAATGGATATTACAAGACTTGTAGCAAAAATAAAGGGAATCACGGACAAACTAGGTAGAGAGGCAATAGAAGCGATTATTGAAGAGTTAGACAAGATAATAAAAGAAGACAAGAGAAGGAAAGAAAAATGGGTAGTAGAGAGGAAAGATAAAAAGAGATTAACCTAATATTACGGTTTTGAATATAGGGAAAGTAACGCCAATATATAGGGTTTTAAGAGCATTAAAATATGCACAAGTTATATAAAAAGCATGATAAGTTGAAGGCTGAAATTAACTAAGTTACAGGGGTTGTCTTAAAAAATCCTACAGTATCTTGACACTATCCTTAAAAAATTTGTGATTGACATGGTTTAGAAGGATGTATATAATAAAAATGAAGAGTGGGGTTATAGCTCAGCTGGTCAGAGCGCTACGCTCACATCGTAGAGGCCACAGGTTCGAATCCTGTTAACCCCACCAGTAAGTTGAAGGTTTCCGGCATGTGATATATGCCGGGATTTTTATTTTGGTTCGCAATATTTAAGTCACCTCTTGACATATTATCGAAATGCTGTAGAATGGTAGTATAATGAAAATCTTTCAGAGTTTACTTTTCAAAAACTACTATATGGAGGTTGTACAATGTACATTCCGACAATTAGTCCTTATGCTTTTAAAATTGGTCCAGTTGCTGTTCATTGGTATGGAATTTTTATGGCTATTTCTATTGCTATTGGTGGATATTATTTGTACCGACAGGCGATGAAACTGAATTACGATGAAGAGTTTTTGCTTAATCTTTTGATGATTGTCGTAATTTCAGGAGTTGTAGGTGCTCGACTTATGTTTGTGTTGGCAAATTATCCTGAGTGGTTTATTAAAAATCCTATTCAAGTGTTAAAGATTTATGAAGGTGGACTTTCATGGCATGGAGCAGTTTTAGGTGGTTTTTTAGCGGGGCTTTATTATTGTGGTAAAAAAGGTGTGAGGATAAATCCCTTGGAGGATTTTGCAGTTTTAGGTCTTGCTATTGGAAACATATTAGTTAGAATTGGCAATATTTTTAATCATGAAGTATTGGGAAGGCCGACTGAATTTGCTTTTGGGAGATGGCCTGCGCAATTAGTAGGAGTTGCTATGGGAGTAATACTTCTCATAAGGTATTTTTATATACAAAAAAAGCATATGCCTGATGGATATCAATTTTGGTCTTTTATATTTTACTATCAATTAATGAGAGGTTTAATTGAAGAAACTGTAAGGGATAATCCTTTAATATGGCCTGTATATTTAAATGAAAAATGGGGAATAGGATTTTTTACTTTAACTCAGTTAGTAACACCTTTCATTTTGATATTGGCATACTGGATGATTAGAAGGGTTTTAAATGACTCTGATAAACAATTTTACAATTAAAACTGCTTTTGAGGAGTTTTCTTATTTAAGGCAATTGAATTTATCTTTAACTATTGTTAAATTAAAAGGAAACTACTTTATTTTACCACATTTTAATGGTAAAATTATATTAGTAAATTTCTCACAGAGGAGCTGGAAAGATGGAAAAAAGAAAAGTTTTTGATGACTTATTAGTTAAAATTGACCAGAGGGCAAAAGAAATTGACGATATGAATGAATTTTATGGTGAAGTTGTTAAGATATTAGCAGACAATGTTCCTTACTACAATTGGACAGGTTTTTATTTCATGAAAGATGGAGAGTTAGTAATAGGGCCTTATATTGGTAGACCTACTGAACATGTGAGAATAAAAGTGGGACAGGGAGTTTGTGGAAGAGCTGTTGCAGAAAAAAGCACTGTAATTGTTGATGATGTTACAAAAGAAGACAATTATTTGGCTTGTAGTCTTGAGACGAAATCGGAAATTGTAGTGCCAATATGGGCTAATGGTGAGATAATAGGAGAAATAGATATTGACAGCGATGATTTAGCTGCTTTTGATGAAGAAGATAAAAGATTTTTAGAAAAAGTTGCGGAAATTATAAGTCAAAAACTCAAAAAATAGATTTCTATTTATTTTTTGTGGTATAATAATTGTGTCAGGAAGGAGGATAGGCTATGAGAGAAAGAGTAGAAGAAGTGTTAGAGCTTCTAAGGCCATCTCTTCAAGCAGATGGAGGAGATGTGGAACTTATTGACGTTACAAAGGATGGAATTGTAAAGATAAGACTGACAGGTGCTTGTGGAGGATGCCCTTTTGCTACTTTGACGCTGAAAGAAGGCATTGAAAGGGCCATCAAGGAAGAAATTCCTGAAGTAAAAGAAGTGATAGCAGTTTAAAAAATCCGGGTTATCCGGATTTTTTTTGTTATATAAGCAGGAATTTTTAACCATACATAGAATAGTATATATGGAAATATTTTCAAGGAGGTCTATGTATGGTTAAAAAAATCTGTTTAGCAGGATTGATTGCCTTAATATTATTTTTAAATTTATCAAGTGCCTATTCAGAAGCTAATACTTATTTAGAAGAAATAATATTGCAAAAAATAATGATGAAGGTACCATTTGCAAATGGGTTAAAATTAGTTGAATATAAATTGGAAAATGGATTATACAGCTTTAAATTTGAAGGAAATAATCCCTTTAAGGCTTTAAAAATTGTATATAATAGTAACAATGATAAGGTGGAATATATAGATTACTACGTAAATACCTTTATGCCTTTTGACAAAAACTTATCAGTGGTGTATTCAGAAGATGAGTCGATAATTTTAGCACACAATTTGATATCTTCGATTACAGGAGAGGAATATCAATTTGTAAAAAGCCTTTCAGATGATGAGTATATTGATGAAAGTTTAGAAAAACCATATATTTATAAGCTAATATTTAAGAAAGTGATAAATAGCCTCATAGTAAATAATAGAGAAATAGTTGTATACATAAATTCTCATTCAGGAGAAGTTGTTAAATTTTTTGGTGAAAATCTTTCGGAAGATGTGGAATATGATGATACAAAAAATATTAAAAGTGTTGATGAGATAAAAAGCTTATATCAAAGATATGTTATCCCTCAGCTTATGCTTTATAAAGAAGGCCAAAAGTACCAGTTAGTTTATATCCCCTCTTTGAATCCTTTATTTTACGGAATTGACGCTAAAAGTGGTATTTTTACTGATTATAAGGGAAATGATATTAAAGAAGAAATGGTTACACTGGATTTTGTAAAGTTAAAAGGCAATTGTTTTAATTTTAAAAATCCAGAGACAATTGCTCATGATATAGCGAGGAGTTTAAAAATAGATAAAATTTCCTTGATCAAATCCGGTTATGTGAATAATTTTTATTTGACGGGTAAACCGGCTGTGACCTATGATTGGAATTTTACAAGTTTAAAAGACAAAATTTTAAATATAAATGTAGCAATTGATTCTCACGACCAAAATATTCTTCACTTAGGTTTTGGTTATTGGAGCTATAATAAGAAAAATTTTAGAATACTTGATATGGAAGAGGCAAAGACATATGTGAAAGAACATCTTTATAATTATTTGTCTTGTGATTTTTTGGTAGCATATCCTATGAATTATCGAGATAATAAAATTTATACTTTTTATAGACAAACAAACAATACGATAATTTCTAATAATTATATAACAATTGAAACAAATGAGGAAGGAATAATTAAAAAAATAATTTTTAATTGGGATTATATTGATTTCCCAAAGATAGACAATACTATCAATATACAAGTTGCTCAAAATATTTTTATGGATAGTGGTTTTAAAATGTACTATTTTATAACAGAGAATAAAAAAGGTAAATTATTGTATATACCTAACTCTTTGGAGTTTATGATAGATGCCAGCACAGGGAAAAAGATATATTACAGTTCTTTAAATTGGGAGGAGGATTAAAATGGATAATGAAATTTTAAAACTTGAAGCGGCTGAAGAATTAGGACTTCTTGAAAAAGTAAAAAAAGTTGGATGGTCTAAGTTATCTGCCCAAGAAACTGGGAAGATAGGTTCAATAGTTAAGAAAAAGATGAAATTGAAACGGGAGGTAGGAAAAAAAGATAAGTTGTGATATACTTTATTTGAGGTGAATTATGATGGGGGATAAAAGCTTGTTTGAAGAGGCTGCTCGTCTCATTAGGCAGTCAAAAAAAACTATGGTATTGACAGGAGCGGGAATATCAACGGAAAGTGGTATACCTGATTTTAGAAGTCCAGGAACAGGCTTGTGGGAGAATTTAGATCCGATGGAGGTTTTGTCGACAAGAGTATTGTACAATTCCCCGGAAGAATTTTATAAAGTTGGTTTCAAGATTTTGTCTTCAATGAGAAATGCTGAGCCTAATGAAGCTCATTACATATTGAGCGAAATGGAGAAAGATGGTATAATTTCTGGAGTAATTACACAAAATATAGACAATCTTCATCAAAAAGCTGGTTCTAAAAATGTATTTGAAGTCCACGGCAATACGAGAGAAGGAAGTTGTTTACGTTGTGGTAAAAAAGTTTCTTTTGAAATTTTAGAGGAAAAAGTAAATAAAAAACAAATTCCTCCTTGCTGTGATGATTGTAATGGCGTATTGCGCCCAGATGTAGTGCTTTTTGGAGACCCTATGCCTTATGCATTTGATTTAGCACTAAAAGAAGTAAAGTCAAGCGATTTATTGATAGTTATAGGTTCTTCTTTGACAGTTTCACCAGTAAACTTTTTGCCAGATATGGTAAGACATTTAATAATTATAAATGCAACTGAAACTCCTTATGATTATAAAGCTGATGTAGTTATAAGAGAAAAAGCAAGTTATGCTCTTGGAAATATATGGGATATAATAAAATTTCAATAAAAAATTTGACAATTTGATATATAAGTGCTATGATAGAAAAGTAAATTATTTATCAAGTTTGGAGGAAGATATAAATGGTAAGAGGTAAAGTAAAATGGTTTAATGCCGAGAAAGGGTATGGCTTTATTGAAAGGGAGGATGGGACAGACGTATTTGTCCATTACTCAGCAATTGAAGGCGATGGCTTTAAGACATTAGAGGAAGGACAAAAAGTTGAATTCGAGGTAGTTGAAGCTGCAAAAGGACCACAAGCTTCTAAGGTAAGAAAGGTAAACTGACGCGAAATCAAACCCTAACATTGATATGTTAGGGTTTTTTAATATAGGAGGTAGGAATATGAAAGATTACATTGTAAGAGCTACAGGTTATAATAATAAAATATTAGCTATTGCAGCTTTTTCAACGCAAACTGTCCAGAAGGCTAGAGAAATTCACAATCTAACACCTACTACTTGTGCAGCTTTAGGAAGAGCTTTGACTGCTGTTGCTATGATGAGAGTTACGATGAAAGGAGAAAAAGATAAGGTTACCTTAGTTATAAAAGGTGATGGACCGATTGGTAATATCGTTGCAGTGTCAAATTACCCAGGAATTGTCAAAGGGTATGTAGGAGATCCTACAGTGGATTTGCCACTTTCTGAAAAAGGGAAATTAGATGTAGGCAAGGCTGTTGGTAAAAATGGATATGTGACTGTAATAAAGGATATAGGTTTAAAAGAACCTTACGTTGGAACTGTAAAGCTTCAAACTGGAGAAATTGGAGAAGATATAGCCTATTATTTTTATGCTTCTGAACAGATACCTTCTGCTGTTGGGGTAGGAGTGTTAGTTGGTAAAGAAGGAAATGTCTTAGCTGCTGGAGGCTTTATTATACAGTTATTGCCCGATATTGAGGAAGAAGTTGTAGCAAAGTTAGAAGAAAAACTTAAGAATATTTCTTCAGTGACAGAATTGCTGATGGAAGGACATCTGCCGGAAGATATATTGAACATTATGTTAGGGGAGTTGGGATTTGATATTTTAGAACGGACAGATTTAAAATATGAATGTGATTGTTCACAAGAAAGATTTGAAACTGCAATAATTGCGCTTGGAAAAGATGAGATAAATAAACTTATTGCAGAAGGACAATCAGTTGAAATGGTGTGCCATTTTTGTGGCAAAAAGTATATAATAGAGGAAAGTAGACTTAAAGAATTGCTGAGAATTGCAGAGGAATAAAGCAAATTTAAGAGAATCACCAATATTTTTTATTCTTAATTAGACGTAAAGGCGAAAAAATCCTCAAAATAGTGTTGACTAATAGCAGTTTTTTATGTATACTATTACTTGCACGGCAGTAAAATGGTCGTATAGCTCAGCTGGGAGAGCACCTGCCTTACAAGCAGGGGGTCATAGGTTCGAGTCCTATTGCGACCACCAGGGCCCAGTAGCTCAGTTGGTTAGAGCGCCAGCCTGTCACGCTGGAGGCCGAGGGTTCAAGTCCCTTCTGGGTCGCCAGTTATGCCTCGATAGCTCAGTTGGTAGAGCAAGGGACTGAAAATCCCTGTGTCAGTGGTTCGATTCCACTTCGAGGCACCATTTATGCGGACATAGCTCAGGTGGTAGAGCATCACCTTGCCAAGGTGAGGGTCGCGAGTTCGAGTCTCGTTGTCCGCTCCATTATGGCGACATAGCCAAGTGGTAAGGCAGAGGTCTGCAAAACCTTTATTCCCCGGTTCGAATCCGGGTGTCGCCTCCATAAAAATATAAAAGTTTAAAACATAGCGAAAAGCCCTAGAAAGGGCTTATATTTTTTGATTTTTAAAATCTAATCGTTTGTAGTCTTTTGGACTGGAGGGGAATTATGGTAAAAATTATCGACATAGAAAATATAGAACAAATTATAAAGGAAAATGATATAGTGTTTCTTTATTTTTCTACACAAGATTGCGGAATATGTACTTCATTACTTCCTAAACTTGAAAAAATGCTAGCAAATTATCCAAAAATAAAAAGTTTTCACATTCCTATTGACGAGATTCCGCTGGCTTCTGGTAAGTTTTCTGTTTTTACTGTTCCTACTGTAATAGTTTATGTGGATGGAAAAGAGGCAATAAGAGAGGCTCGCTTTATAAGTATGGACACATTGGAAGAAAAAATTTCAAAATATTATTCTTTTTTCTTTGGAGAAACTGCGTAAAACTTTATTAATGATGTGGTTTTTGCCAAGATTTTTATATAATAATATGGGATGGTATCACATAAAGACAATTTTAAAAGGAGAAGATTATGTTAGTTGTTATTTAAAATGATAAAAAAAGTTAGGGCATATAGCAGTATGCTCTATTTTTATATGAGGAAAGAGGGTGAAAAAATGTTTAATCCTTTTGTTCCCCATGGTAATTTTAAATGGGTTGTAATTGATGGAAGGGAGAGGGAAATTGGAGATAGTTTGTTTAAGTTAGGAATAAAAGTTTTATATACGGAAAAATGTGCAGATTTATACGATGCTATTTCTTTCCATCCCGATATACTTTTACATCCGTTAGGAGATGGAGAAATTATTGTAGCCCCCAATGTGACACCAGAGTTTATACACAAATTGAAATTAATAGGTTTAAAAGTAAAAATAGGACAAACTTTTTTGAAACGTAACTATCCTTATGATATCGCATATAATGTAGCAAGATTGGGAAACACAGCTTTTCACAATTTGAAGTACACAGATCCTGTTTTAAGAGAGTCCTTAGAAAGAAAAGGCGTCAAGTTTTTAAATGTAAGGCAAGGTTATACAAAATGTAATATGGCAATCATAGATGATAATAGCTTTATAACTTCAGACAAAGGAATATTTGAGGTAGCAGTTGATAATGGTTTTGAAGCACTTTTGATAGAACCTGGAGGTGTTTTTTTAAAGGGTTTTGAATACGGATTTATTGGCGGTGCAATGGGGCTTATAGGAGAGAAAAAATTAGCAGTGACTGGTGTGTTTAAATCTCACAAAAATTATGAAAAAATTATTGAATTTTTATATAAAAAAGGAATTGAAATTGTTTATCTTACTTTTAAACAAATAAAAGACATTGGTTCCATCATTCCACTGATTTAAAACAGATAAAAACGAGAAAAAGAGACATATACTATTAACGAAGGGAGTGAGAAGATTGCAACTATTTTCCATAGGTGTTTCAAAGGATTTAAAACTAGATGAAGAAAATTTGAAACATGGTTTAAAAAATTTAGCTGAAAATGGTATAAAAATTGCAATAAATTCTAATGTATATGGCCCAGTTACGTATTATAGCTTAAAAGTTGAAGATAATCAAGGTTTTAGTAATGTTGGGAGAATAAGAAATTATATAGCAGAAGCTATTTCAGATATAATAGTTAACCAAATTGACAAACGGATAATAAAAAAATTAATCAATAAATATTACCATTATTTTTCAGAAGATGAAAAAGAGGAAATAGAAAAAATTGCTTACAATATTTTGGAAGACGACGTGAATAGAGAAACATTTAAATTGGCAAAAAAAGAGCAAATTTTTGTATTGATAAGGGATTTTTTAAAAGAGAGTGATTATATAGACTTAGAAGGGTTTGTGAATTTTAGACTTAGGGATTTTATTGGCGAACTTAGCGAAGTTACAGATAAGGCTGTTGATGAATTTTTAATGAGAAAAGAGTATAACGAGTTTATAGGTTTACTTAAATACTTTGTGGAATTACAGGACTCAAAAGTTGAAGTATTGAATGTCATTGTTGATAAAAATGGCAAGTTTAAACTTTATGATGAAAATTCTAAACCAATATCTAGTGATTTTATTGATGAAATAGTTAATGAATTAAAAGATGGTGTTATAAGTGATGAAGATGCTTTGATGAGTACGCTTATAACTATAGCTCCTAAAAAGATATTTTTTCATTCCATTAACAATATGAGAAATAGGGAAATTTTAGAGACCATTAAAAAAGTTTTTAATAACAAAGTGGAAATTTGCTATGGTTGTGAGTTGTGTTCAAAAATTAAGTGTGAAAAATAGCCCAGCTTAAGGCTGGGTTTTAAAATTCGTCAAAATCTGATATTATTATATTTGGTGATTTTTTAAAATTTAGAGGTGGTGGAATGCAATTTTTAACAAGGATGCTATTTTTAGCTTTTGTAGGAGCTGCTATTGGATGGTTTACGAATTTTATCGCCGTTAAAATGCTATTTAAGCCTTTTAAACCTATAAAATTTTTCGGTATAACATTACAAGGGCTTATCCCTAAAAGAAAATGTGAAATTGCTAAATCAATAGGTGAAATTGTGGAAATGGAATTGTTATCTTTTAATGATTTATGGGACAGGCTTTTAACAGAAGAAAATCGGAAATTATTGTTATCGAATTTGGATTTAAAAGTCAAAGAAGTTACAGAGAATAAACTTCCTTCTTTTTTTCCTAAGGCTATAAAAGGAATGATATCAAGGTATATCGGTGAGATTATAAATAGAGAAGTAGAAGTATTTTTGAATTCTCCTTCTAATGAAATGGTGGAGATTATTTCAAAAAGGCTTAAAATATCAGAAATTGTAGAGAAAAAGATAAAAAGTTTTGAATTAGAGAAATTGGAGAATGTGGTGTTTAAAGTTGCTCACAATGAACTTTATACGATAGAGCTTATGGGAGGAGTCTTGGGGTTTATTATAGGGGTATTGCAAGCAGTTATAATACAATTTTTATAAAATTATTATTGACAAAAGCTTTAGGGAAAGATATAATGATTAAAAAATTGAATATTAAAGCAATGAGGGGGAAAGTAGATATTTGATGAACATCACAGAGATTGAATGACATAGGCTGAGATCATTCAAATGTTCTGAATATCGAAAACCACCCCGGAGCTGCGGATGATGAATCCGAACGGTTATTCCGATATAATACCAGAGTATAAAAAAGAGTGGAACCGCAGAGAACCTCTGCCTCTTTACGGGGTAAGAGGTTTTTTATTTAAGATTTTGCAAAGGAGGTAGTTGAATGATTCTCACATTAAAAGATGGTACACAAAGAGAATTTGAAAAGGGTATAACAGTTTATGAAATAGCTAAAAGTATAAGTGAAAGATTAGCAAAAGAAGCCGTTGGTGGAAAGTTTAATGGCAAAGTAGTAGAACTTAATACAAAAATTGAGGAGGACGGAAAATTAGAAATTTTGACTTTTGATGATGAAGAAGGGAAAAAGATTTATTGGCACACTTCTTCCCATATTTTAGCACAAGCTGTAAAAAGGCTTTTTAAAGATGTGAAATTGGCAATTGGTCCAGCCATAGACAATGGTTTTTACTATGATTTCGACACAGATAGGCCTTTTACAACGGAAGACTTTGAGGCTATAGAGCAGGAAATGAATAAAATTATAAAAGAGGATTATAAGTTGGAAAGATTTGTTCTTCCAAAGGATAAAGCTATAAAATTAATGGAGGGAAAAGGTGAACCTTATAAAGTGGAGCTAATTAAAGAGATACCAGAAGGGGAGGAAATTTCTTTTTACAAACAAGGAGAATTTACTGACCTTTGCGCAGGACCTCACCTTATGTCAACAGGTATGGTAAAGACTATTAAATTGTTATCAGTTGCTGGTGCCTACTGGAAAGGCGACGAAAAAAATAAAATGCTTCAAAGAATATATGGAATAAGCTTTCCTAAAAAAAGCATGTTAGATGAATATTTACATATGTTAGAAGAAGCAAAAAAGAGAGACCATAGAAAATTAGGGAAAGAGCTGGATTTGTTTAGTATCCACCCTGAAGGACCAGGCTTTCCATTTTTCCATCCTAAAGGAATGATTATAAGAAACATTTTAGAAGATTTTTGGCGTAAGGAACATATGAAGCACGGTTATCAGGAAATAAAAACACCTATAATTTTAAATGAGGAATTGTGGCGTAGATCTGGACACTGGGACCATTACAAAGAAAATATGTATTTTACTGAAATAGACGGTGAAACTTACGCGATAAAACCCATGAATTGTCCTGGAGCAATGCTTGTTTACAAATCTACAATGCATAGTTACAGGGATTTACCCTTAAGACTTTGTGAATTGGGTTTAGTGCATAGACATGAACTTTCAGGAGTTTTGCATGGGCTTATGAGAGTAAGAAGTTTTACTCAGGATGATGCTCACTTGTTTATGACTCCTGAGCAGGTAGAAGACGAAATTTTAGGGGTTATAAATTTAGTGGATTATTTCTATAAAATCTTTGGCTTTGAGTATTTTGTTGAATTGTCTACACGTCCTGAAAATTCTATGGGGTCTGATGAAGACTGGGAATTGGCCACAAATGCTTTGATTTCTGCTTTAAACCGCGTGAATTTACCATATAAAGTTAATGAGGGGGATGGTGCATTTTACGGACCCAAAATAGATTTTCATTTAAAAGACAGCATAGGTCGTACATGGCAATGTGGAACTATCCAATTAGATTTCCAGATGCCTGAAAGGTTTGAACTGGAGTATATAGGCCCAGATGGAGAAAAACACAGACCTATAATGTTACACAGGGTAATTTACGGAAGTATAGAAAGATTTATTGGAATTCTTACTGAACATTTTGCGGGGGCTTTCCCAACTTGGCTGGCGCCAGTACAAGTTAGAGTTTTGCCTATATCTGATAAACACTATGCTTATGCCCAAAATGTATATGGGCGTCTGTTGGAAAATGACATAAGAGCTGAATTGGACGACAGAAATGAAAAAGTAGGATACAAAATACGAGAGGCACAACTTCAAAAGATTCCCTATATGCTGATTGTAGGGGATAAAGAAGTAGAACAAGGGACAGTATCTTTAAGGTCAAGAAGAGAAGGGGATCTAGGTGCTATTTCCTTAAGTGAGTTTATAGAAAAAATTCTTAAAGAAATCGCTACAAAAGCTTTATAAAATCAAAATGCTCCTTTAAGGGGCATTTTGATTTATTGTTTATTGAAAGAATTTAAAAAACGTGATAATCTAAAATTAAAATATCAATTTTGAGGGAGAGGTATGAAAAAGAACTTAGAGGTTTACAAGCATTTGAAATACAACATAAAAATGAATATGATAAATGGTCTTGCATGGGCTATAGGCTTTAATATGGTTAACCCTTTTATTGGAATATATGCCATAAAATTAGGAGCCGACGATTTTCAGGTATCTCTTTTAAATTCTCTTCCCGCCCTTATGGTGGTAATTGGAGTAATTCCTGTGACCTACTTGATTAATAGCTTAAAGAATGTTCATAAATTTGCTTATATTGTTCTTTATATTGCACGAGCTTTTTATTTTTTACTTGCTCTTGCTCCCTTTTTTGATAAGGAGTTCCAACCGTGGATTGTAGTCATATTAGTAGGAGTAATGAATTTACCTTCTATGGCGGTTGGTATGTGCTGGCAGTCTTTTATGAGTGAATTAATTCCTCACGAATATAGAAGTAAAGTTTTTGCTGACAGAAATTTTTGGACGACAATTGTGGCAACAATTACAGTTTTGGTAACAGGATGGTTGCTTGATAATATAGTATTTCCTATTAATTATCAAGTAATATTTACCATTGCATTTATTTTCGGATTAATAGAATCTTATTATTTTTCAAGGTTTTACGTGGTGGAAAGCGATTTGGAGGAAGCCAATCCCGCAAATTTTTACGAAGCTTTTAAAAACATGTTGGAGTCCAAAAAATTCATATATTTTAATATAACTTCTTTTATATATTATTTTACATGGATAATGGCTTGGCCTATATTTACCGTATATAAAGTGAATTTTTTGCATGCTAACAACGGATGGATGAGTATATTTACTATTGTTTCCTCGATTGGGTCTATTTTAGCTTTTTATAAATGGGCTGACCTTTCTAACAAAAAAGGAAACGGATTTACTGTTGCATTAAGTGCATTGCTTCTAGGATTTATTCCTCTTATGTGGGCTACAACTAAAAGCCTTTATGTTGGTGCTGTTTTTGATTTTTTAGGGGGTATAGCTGTAGGAGGTTATAACATGTTGCTTTTAAATTGGCTGTTAGAACTTTTACCTCCTACATCAGGAAAAATGAGTTACATAGCAGTTTTTACATTAATTACCCAAATTGCTGCTTTTATTGCTCCTATGTTTGGAATGTGGCTTTATACACAAATTGGTTATGTAGTTTTTATGATTTTAACAGGTATTGCAAGAATAGTAGTGAGTATTTTGTACTTTTTAGTAGCTAATTATGAAGATGAGATTAAAAAAGTTGAAGCAAAGTAAGGAGGAAAAGTATGAGGTATATTACTGCAGGTGAATCCCATGGAGAAGCATTAATTGCTGTTATTGAAGGTCTTCCCGCAAATCTTTTAATAGATGAAGACTTTATAAATAAAGAGCTTAAAAGAAGGCAAGGTGGACATGGAAGAGGAAAAAGAATGGCAATTGAAGAGGACAAAGTCCACGTTTTAAGCGGTGTGAGCAACGGGAAAACAATTGGTTCCCCTCTTGCTATACAGATAATAAACAAAGATTATGAAAATTGGAAGGGTAAAATAGTTCCAGCGATGACAAGACCTCGCCCTGGTCATGCAGACCTTTCAGGAGCAATAAAATATAATCAAAGGGATATAAGAAATGTTTTGGAGCGTTCCAGTGCACGAGAAACAGCAGCGCGAGTGGCAGTAGGAAGCGTCGCAAAATTACTTCTCAAGGAGTTAAATATATTCGTAAAAAGTAAAGTTTTAGAAATAGGTGGAATAAGTGTAGAAGAAGAGTGGCCAAAGATTATTGAAGAGGCAAAATCAAAAGGAGATACTTTAGGTGGTGTAATAGAAATAATAATAGAAGGTGTGCCTATTGGATTGGGAAGTCATGTGCAATGGGACAGGAAACTGGATGCTCTTTTAGCTTATCATGTCATGAGTGTACAAGCTATAAAAGGAGTAGAGTTTGGCTTGGGATTTGAAGCAGCAAGAAGACCTGGATCTTTAGTTCACGATGAAATATACTACGATAAAGAAAGAGGTTTTTATAGAAAATCCAATAATGCAGGAGGAATTGAAGGCGGGATTTCAAATGGAAGTCCTATAATTATAAAGGCTGCGATGAAGCCAATTCCTACACTTTTAAAACCTCTTAATTCAATTGATATAAATTCAAAGAAACAGGTAAAAGCTGCCTATGAAAGGTCTGATGTAACTGCTGTAGAAGCTGCTGCCTGTGTATTAGAAGCGGTATGCGCTTGGGTGATTGCTGATGAATGCCTTAAAAAGTTTGGTGGTGATTCAATTGAGGAACTAAAGAAAAATTATGATGCTTATTTAGAGTATGTAAAAAATTTCTAGATTTTAAAAATAAAAAGGTAAGCATAAAGTTCGCGAAAAATTTCGGTAGACTAGTTAATAGAGTTGACATTTTGCACAAGACGAGTGACTTGACAGAGCAGTTGCTAAGCATAAAAATAAATATTGACAAAAAAATAAAATAATGATAAACTAAAGAAGCAATAAGTAGAAGCGCCCGCTTCTCACCTTTCACCTAGGGTGCAAAGGTTTTTTCAAAAGTAGTTATTGTTGTTTTGTTATAAAGAAGCGGGTATTTCTATATCCGCTTTTATTTTTTCATAATTCTTAGGAGGTGTGTATTTATTAACAAAGAGCTGCAGGTCAATGAGGAAATAAGAGACAAAGAGGTAAGGTTGATAGACCAAGATGGAAAGCAAATTGGCATAATGTCGGCAAAGGAAGCTTATAAAATTGCTCAAGAGAGACATCTTGATTTGGTTAAGATTGCCCCTCAAGCCAATCCGCCCGTGTGCAAATTGATGGATTTTGGTAAATACAGGTACGAGCTTAGTAAGAGGGAGAAAGAGGCAAAGAAAAAGCAAAAGGTGATAAATGTTAAAGAAATAAGAATGTCTCCAAATATTGAAGATCATGATTTTGGAGTAAAGTTGAGAAGTGCTATTAAATTTTTAAAAGAAGGTGACAAGGTAAAAGTTACTATAAGATTTAGAGGAAGAGAAGCTGTTCATACTTCACTGGCAGAAGACCTTTTAAAGAGGTTTGCAGAAGAGCTTGATGAGTATGGCGCTATAGAAAAAGCTCCTAATATGGAGGGTAGGAATTTAATAATGGTATTAACACCAAGAAAATAGTAACAATTACAGAAGGAGGATATATTTATGCCTAAAATGAAAACACATAGAGGAGCAGCAAAAAGGTTCAAAGTATTAAAGTCAGGAAAAGTTAAAAGGTCAAAAGCTTATAAAAGTCACCTTTTGACCCATAAAAATGCAAAAAGAAAAAGAAGATTAAGAAAAGCTACTTATTTAGTAGGTGGGGATGCTAAAAATATCAGACGCTTACTACCTTATTCATAATAGATTAGGAGGTTTTTAAAATGGCAAGAGTAAAATTTGGCAAAGTAACGAGGAGAAGACGCAAAAAAATATTAAAGCTGGCAAAAGGTTATTGGGGAGCTAAAAGCAAACTTTTTAGAGTTGCTAATCAAGCAGTAATGAAATCTTTAATGTACGCTTATATTGGTAGGAAATTAAGAAAGAGAGATTTTAGAAGACTTTGGATAACAAGAATAAATGCTGCTGCAAGAGCTCATGGGATTTCCTACAGCAGGTTTATAAATGGACTAAAAAAGGCTGGAATAGAAATTAACAGGAAGATGCTTTCAGAAATGGCTATACACGATGAAAAAGCTTTCGAAGAATTAGTAAATATAGCTAAGCAGCATTTAAACGCATAAGGCCAGTTTTTTGGCCTTTTGCTTTAACTAATTTTATAAAAGAGTGGTGGGAATGTTAATTACGAGTGAAAACAATGACCTTATAAAAAAAATAAAAAAGTTAAAAGACAAAAAGGGCCGATACGAAGAAGGGCTGTTTTTTGTAGAGGGTACTACAAGTGTATTGGAAGCTTTAAAAAGTAACTTTGAAATAGAGTACATAGTTATGGGAGAAGGGGTTAAAATAGATATTCCCACAGGGAATTTTAAAATTGTACATACTACTGAAAGAGTCTTTAAAAAAATAAGTGACACAGTAACTCCACAAATGGTGATGGCAATTATAAAAATACCAAAATATGAAGAAGATACTTATATAAAAGACAAAGGCATATATATTATAGCGGACAATATTCAAGATCCAGGAAATTTAGGTACTATAATCCGTACGGCTGATGCATTTGGAGCTAGTGCTATTTTTACTATAAACAACTGTGTAGATGTTTTTAATCCAAAGGTTTTAAGAGCATCCATGGGGTCTATTTTTCACATTCCTGTCATAGTTACTGCTTCACAAATTTTGTTAAAACTTAAGCAAAGAGGAATAAAAGTTTTTGCAACTCACTTAAAAGCTCGGAAATTAGTTCATGAGTGCAATATTTCGGATAAAGTAGCTTTTGTTTTGGGGAATGAAGCGAAAGGTGTCAGTGTTGTAGACCTGGTAGATGACTTTGTAAAAATACCCATGACAGGGGAGGCAGAGTCTTTAAATGTTTCAATCGCTGCTGGTATATTTTTATACGAATCTCAAAGGCAGAGGTTGATAAAAAATAATTAGGATGGTATAATTTTAAAAAAATATTGCAAAATGCTATGAAGGAGTAAAGTACATTATCGAAAATCACAGGGAGATAACACCGCAGACTGAAAGTGTTATCGTTAGGTAGATAATGGAAAGTTCCCTCCGGAGCAGCGTGCTGAACTAATAGTAGGCATTGCCGGTCATGCCGTTAACCAAATGAGTGAGCATTTTTTATAAAATGCTAATGTAGGTGGTACCGCGGATTCTTCGTCCTATTGACGGAGGATTTTTTATTTTAACTAATATGCTTAAAGAGGGGTTGAGATATATGGAGGAATTGTTGCGCAAGCTTTATGAAAATGCACAAAGGGAGATTTTGTCAGCCGATAGTTTACAACAAATTGAAAACTTAAGAGTCAAATACTTGGGCAAAAAGGGTGAATTGACACAGATTTTAAGAGGAATGAAAAATTTAAGGCCTGAAGAAAGACCATTGATTGGTCAAATTGCCAATGAAGTAAGAGAAAAAATTGAGGGATTACTCACAGAAACAAAAAATAAAATTGCCCAATTAGAAAAAGAAGAGAGAATTAAAAGTGAATACATAGATATAACTATGCCGGGAACACCTTATGAGTATGGTCACAAACACCCTCTGACACAAGTATTGGATGAAATCAAAACAATATTTTTAGGATTAGGCTTTTCTATTGCAGAAGGACCAGAAATAGAGTTTACTTATTACAACTTTGAAGCATTAAATACACCAGAGGACCATCCAGCTAGAGACTTACAGGATACCTTTTATGTTACTTCTGATATACTTTTGAGAACTCAAACATCCCCAGTACAAGTAAGGACTATGGAGAAAAATAAGCCTCCAATAAGGATTATATCTCCAGGAAGGGTTTATAGATCTGATGAGATAGATGCAACTCACTCTCCAGTGTTTCATCAGATGGAAGGGCTTGTAGTAGACGAAGGAATAACTATGGGAGATTTAAAAGGAGTTTTAAATATATTTGCGAAAAAGTTTTTTGGAGAAGACACTCAAACCAAATTTAGACCTCATTATTTTCCTTTTACAGAGCCCAGTGCAGAAATGGATGTGAGCTGTTTTGCTTGTGGTGGAAAAGGTTGTAGAGTTTGCGGATATACTGGTTGGATTGAAATTTTGGGAGCAGGGATGGTACATCCTAATGTCTTGAGAATGTCTGGTATTGATCCTGAAAAATATAGTGGATTTGCTTTTGGCTTGGGAATAGATAGGATTACAATGCTGAAATACGGAATAGATGATTTAAGGTTTCTTTTTGAAAATGATTTAAGGTTTATACAACAGTTTTAAAGGGGTGGTCGTATGTTAGTATCACTTTTGTGGTTGAAAGAGTTTGTCGATATAGATGAAGATGCGAAAATTATTTCTGAAGGTCTTACTATGTCAGGGTCAAAAGTTGAGACTATAACAAGCTACGGGAAAGAAATTTCAAATGTGGTGGTAGGGAAAATTATTTCATTAGAAAAACATCCTAATGCAGATAAATTGTTAGTTGGCATTGTAGATGTAGGTACTGAAAAACTACAAATTGTAACCGGAGCACAGAATATTAAAGTGGGGGACTACATACCAGTAGCCCTTCATGGTGCAACTCTTCCTGGAGGAGTTAAAATAAAAAGAGGCAAATTGAGAGGAATAGAGTCAAATGGCATGATGTGCTCTGCTAAAGAATTGGGACTTGATGAGAGCCTGTTGCCAGAATACCAAAGAAACGGGATTTTTATATTGCCACCTTTCCCATTAGGAATGGATATAAACGAGGCTCTTCAGTTAAAAGATGATGTATTAGAATTTGAGATAACTCCAAATAGACCTGACTGTTTGTCAATGGTAGGAATAGCGAGAGAGGTAGCTGCGACTTTTAAGAAAAAGTTTAAAATGCCAATGATAGAGGTTAAGGAAAGCGAAGAACAAAATCCTGCAAAAGTGACTATTGAGGCTACAGATTTATGCTTTAGATATGTAGCGCGGGTTGTTAAAAATGTTAAAATTGGTCCTTCTCCTATGTGGATGCAGATACGCCTTTTAAAAGCGGGAATAAGACCTATAAATAACGTGGTGGATGTTACAAACTATGTAATGCTGGAATTAGGTCAGCCTTTACACGCTTTTGACTTGGACAAAGTTGAAAACAAGCATATAATTGTGAGAAGGGCAAAAGAAGGGGAAAAATTAGTTACATTGGATGGAAAAGAAAGGATTTTAGACAGCTCAATGTTGGTTATTGCGGACGAAAAGAAAGCTATAGGTTTAGCCGGCGTAATGGGAGGAGAAAATACAGAGATAACTGACACTACTGTAAATATTTTAATAGAAAGTGCTAATTTTAAAGGAAGCAATATAAGGCATACTTCTAAGAAATTGGGGTTAAGAAGTGAAGCTTCTTCAAGATTTGAAAAGGGTTTAGACCCAGAGGTTACAGTTTTGGCTTGTGAAAGAGCAGCACAGCTTATGGAAAAATACTGTGGCGGTACAGTTTTAAAAGGGCTTGTGGACGAGTATCCAAAGCCAATTGAAAAGACAGTTTTAACTGTAAATCCTCACAGGATTAATAGATTTTTAGGCACAGAGCTTCCGACATCTCAAATGATTGAAATATTGGAGTCTTTAGAGTTTAAAGTTATAGAAAAAGGCAATGACCTTGAAGTAACGGTACCTCACTTTAGAAGAGATGTTACAATGGAGGCAGATATTGCCGAAGAAATAGCAAGACTTTATGGGTATAACAATATTGAAGACAGTTTAATGAAAAATGCAGAAACTACCTTGGGGGCATTGACCAAAGAGCAACGACTAGAAGAAAAAGCAAGGGAAGTTCTATTGGCTTGTGGGTTAAATGAAATTGTTACTATGTCTTTTATGGGGCACAAGGATTTAGACAAAATAAACGTACCTTTAGATAGCCCTCTTAGAAAAGCAGTCAAAATTATAAATCCTCTTGGGGAAGAGCAAAGCCTTATGAGAACTACTCTACTGCCCTTTATATTGAACGTAGCTTACACTAACTATAGTAGAAAAGTACAAGAGTTCAAAGTTTTTGAAATATCCAAAGTGTTTATACCCAAAGAATTACCCTTAAAAGAATTACCACAAGAAATAAAGACTGTTGCAATAGGAATGTACGGGGAAAATGTGGATTTTTTCGCATTAAAAGGAATAATAGAAGCATTCCTTGAAGTAATGGGTATAAAAGGAATAGAATATGTAAGGGCAGAAGATCCTTCCTATCATCCAGGAAGGTCTTCAAAAATTCTCCTAGGTGACGAAACATTAGGTATATTTGGAGAGATACACCCTGATGTTTTGGAAAATTACGATATACCTGTTAGAGTCTACGCTGGAGAAATAAACTTAGATAAAGTAATACAATATTCTAATGTAGAAAAGAGGTATATTCCTCTTCCCAAATATCCAGCTGTAGAAAGGGATATAGCAGTTTTGGTAGATGAAGACATTTTTGTAAAGGATGTGGAAAAAGTTATACTTGAAACGGGAGGTAAACTTGTAGATAAAGTTGAATTGTTTGACGTCTATAAAGGTCCTAACATCCCTGAAGGTAAAAAAAGTGTTGCTTTCTCTATCTGGTATAGGTCTTATGAAAGGACTTTGACAGATGAAGAAGTAAGTGTAATTCACAACAACATTGTAGAAGCTCTTGACAAAAAATTAGGAGCCAAATTAAGATAAAAAAGGCAATTTTAAGCCTTTTTTATCTTTTATCTTAATTAAGAAGGAAATTGCACTTTAATGTAGAACTAAATAAAATAACAAAAGATTAAGGGGATGTTTTTGTGGAGTTAAATAAAGTCACTGTGATTATAAATGGGAATGAATATATTTTAAAATCTGATTATCCTGAAGAGCACGTAATAAAACTTGCCAATTATGTAGACAATGTGATTAAAGAGTTATCACAAAACTACGAAAAGTTATCACAAATGCAACTACTACTTTTGTCGTCTTTAAATATTGCAGATGAACTTTTTATTGCAAAAGAAGAAAATAATGCTATCAAAAAGGAATTGCTTTCTTTAAAAGCAGAATTAGAAGAAAAAAATCGCTATATAAAACAATTAGAGGAGGAGCTTACTAAAACTAAACAACAGCTTTTAGAGACAGAGGAAGAGTTTCGGCAGTTTATAGAAACTTTTGATGAAGAAAAGTAAAGGTGATTGGATGAAAAAAGTTGAATTATTAGCTCCAGCAGGAGATTATGAGGCTTTAATGAGTGCAGTTAATGCAGGATGTGATGCAGTGTATCTGGGAGGAAAAAATTTTGGTGCAAGAGCTTATGCAACCAATTTTGACTATGATGATTTAAAATCTGCTGTAGAATTCTGCCATTTAAGAGATGTCAAGGTATACGTTACTGTAAATACCCTTGTAGCGAATGAAGAATTTGAAAAGCTGGTCAACTATTTAGATTTTTTGTATTCTATAGGTATTGATGCAGTTATAGTGCAGGATATGGGAGTATTAAAGTTTTTACGAGAAAATTATCCTGATTTAAAAGTTCATGCCAGTACACAAATGACAGTTCATAATTTAGAAGGAGTACAAGAATTAGCTGAAAAGGGAGTTTCCCGGGTTATTTTATCAAGAGAGCTCACATTAAAGGAAATAAAGGATATAGTTCAAAATTCTAACATTGAAATAGAAGTCTTTGTTCATGGAGCCCTCTGCGTCAGTTATTCTGGACAGTGCTTTATGAGTAGTATACTAGGAGGAAGAAGCGGAAACAGGGGAAGATGTGCACAACCTTGCCGTTTAAAGTATTCTCTTGTAGATAAAGAGGGAAAAGTTTTAGAAAAGGATTTACACCTTTTGAGTATGGCGGATTTATGTACTATAGAACATATACCAAAACTCATTGAGGCGGGAATCACTTCTTTTAAAATAGAAGGCAGGATGAAAAATGCCGAGTACGTCGCTTCTGTTGTAAAAGCCTACAGAGAAGCTATTGACAGTTTTTATGAAGGAAGGACTTTTGATTCAGGTAAAGCTATAGAAGAGATGTCTCGAATTTTTAATAGAGGATTTTCTACTGGCTATCTTTTTGGAGTTAAACCCTCCAAAATGAGTTATCTTTCTCCTAAAAACATGGGAGTTGCTGCTGCAGAAGTGATAAGTGTGACTTCGAAAAATGCAAGGCTGAGACTTTTAAGGGATATTGCAAAAGGTGATGGAATTTCTGATGAAAAAGGAGAAAAGGGGCAAAAGGTTGAAGTAATATTTAAGAATGGGAAGAAGGTAGATAGAGCTTATGAAGGAGATATAATAGAACTACCTCTTAAGTTTTATGTAAAAGAAAGAGAAATATTAAATAAAACTTATGATGTATTGTTAAATAACAAGCTGAAAAACTTACCTTCTAAAAAGATTCCTATAAAAATTTATGCGGAGTTAAAAAAGGACAAACCTTTGTATATAAAGATACAAGAAGGAATTCATACAGTAGAAGCTTATAGTGATGAAATAAGTCAGATAGCGGAAAAAGTTTCTATTAATGAAGATTTTTTGAAAGATAAACTTACTCAAATAAATGACACAGCCTTTTATGTAGAAGAAATAGAAGTAGTAGTTGAAAAAGGACTTTACATGTCTGTAAAAGGAATAAAAGAAGCGAGAAGAAAAGCACTAGAAATGTTAGAAAAGAAAAAGTTAGACTATTATAAAAGAGAAGAAAAGCACACATTTTTTAAGTTGCCTTCTTTTAAAGCTTTTAAAGAGAAAAAGGAAAAAGTAACCTTAACTTTTTATACTGACAAGCTTGAACATTTGAAGATAGCCAGCCAATTGGGTATAGAATATGTCTATTTCAATTACAAGCTTGATGTAAAACTTTTAAAAAAAGGTTTAGAACTAATAAAAGATTCAAAGACAACGGTTATACCTGCTTTCCCTTCTATATTGAGGGAAGAGATAAAAAGAATAAAGCCTCAATTAGAATTTTTACAGGATATGGGGATAAACAAAATTTTGGTTTCAAATTTAGGGCTTTATCATATTGCAAAAAATTATGACTTTGAGATATTTATAGATTATCCTTTGAATATTTTCAACAATTTAGCTGTAGATTACTTTAAACCTTACGCTGTGACTTTATCTTATGAACTTACGCTGGAGCAGATTAAAGATATTGCCAAAAGAAGTGACGTAAAATTTGAAGCTTTAATATACGGTAGACTGCCTCTTATGACGATGGAATATTGTCCAATAAAGAATTTAGTAGGCTGTGACAGAGAAAGGTGTGAAAAAGGTTATTATTTTCTAGAAGACAGAAAAGGCAAATTAATGCCTCTTAAAAGCGATGGTTTTTGCAGGATGCAGATTTTAAACGCAGATGTGCTTTTTATGGTAAGCATAAAGGAGCTTAAACAAGCTGGACTTTCTTTTTTGAGGATACATGATACAATAGAAGAAGATGAAGAAATAGAGAAAGTTTTAAAAATGCATATTGAAGCTTTAGAAGGGAATGAAATTGAAATTTTAGAAGGAAAATATACAAAAGGACATTTTTACAGAGGAGTTTTGTGATGGTGAGGGGAATTAATAGTAGAGCATTAAAAAGTCTTGAATTTGACAAGATAGTGGAGTTTATTGTTAGCTATTGTGATTCGGATCTAGGCAAACAAAAAGCTTCAGATATTGTCATAAAGAAAGACATAGAGGAAATAGAGAGGGAATTAGATTTATTGAATGAGGCAATTTACTTTATTTCCTCCTATGGGGGTATTTCTTTTGCTTTTGAGGACATAAGGGATTATATAAAAAAAGCACAAATAGATTCCGTGCTTTATAACAAGGAGCTTTTAAAGATAAAGAAGTTTCTTAAGTTGGTAAGCCAAATAAAAGGCTATTTCAAAAATCTTCAAGAAAGTGATAGATTTGTAAGGTTAAAAGAATACGATAAAAAAGTTTTACCGATAAAAGATTTGGAAAAAAGGATTGAAAATATAATAATTTCAGAAGATGAAATAGCAGATGATGCTTCTCCACTGCTCAAATCTTTAAGAAGGCAGAAATCAGCCATAAATGAAAAAATAAGGGCAACATTGAATTCGATAATTTCTACCCGTCAAAAAGAATTGCAAGAGCCTATTATAACTGTAAGACAGGGAAGATATGTTGTACCTGTAAAACAAGAATATCGCAGCACTTTTAAAGGTATTGTCCACGACCAATCCTCCAGTGGTGCTACTCTTTTTATTGAACCTATGCAAGTAGTTGACTTAAACAACGAATTGAGACAAGTGGAACTAAAAGAAAGACAAGAGATACAGAGAATACTTTTTGAGCTTTCTCAAGAGGTCAAAAAGTATGCACAGGCTTTATTTAATGACATTGAAATAGTTTCAGAATTAGATTTTACATTTGCTAAGGCTAAATATTCTTTAAAGCTAAAAGCCGTAAGGCCAGAGCTAAACACAATGGGATATATTAATTTAAAAAAGGCAAGACACCCTCTCATAAATCAGGAAGCTGTTGTCCCTATAGATATATACATAGGAGACCAATTTAATACCCTAGTCATTACTGGTCCTAATACGGGAGGGAAAACTGTAACTTTAAAGACAGTGGGACTTTTAACTATAATGGCAATGGCAGGGCTTAATATTCCTGCAGAAGAAGGGTCACAGGTTTCAATATTTGAGGAAATTTTTGTGGATATAGGCGATGAGCAGAGTATTGAACAAAGCTTAAGCACTTTTTCTTCCCATATGACGAATATTATAAGCATGCTCCAAAAAGTAAACAAAAATTGCCTTGCTTTGTTAGATGAATTAGGGGCAGGTACTGACCCTGTAGAAGGTGCTGCTTTGGCTATGAGTATTCTCGATACACTGCATAAGATTGGTGCCAAGACAATAGCTACTACCCATTATAGTGAGTTAAAGCAGTATGCTTTAAAAACCGCAGGAGTAGAAAATGCAAGCGTGGAATTTGATGTTGAAACTTTAAAGCCCACCTATAAGCTTATAATAGGTCTTCCTGGCAAAAGTAATGCCTTTGAAATAGCTAAAAGATTAGGGCTTCCTCGGCAAATAATAGAAGATGCAAGAAAATATATTTCAGGAGAAGCTTTAAAATTTGAAGATATAATTGCAGACGTCGAAAATAAGCGAAGGGAATTGGAAAAGGCAAACCACGAAGTGGCTTTTTTAAGGAAAAATGTGGAAATTTTGAAAGAGGAATTAGAGAAAGAAAAGAAAAGATTGCAAAATGAAAGGGATAAAATATTAAAAGAGGCGAAAGAAAGGGCAAGGAAAATAGTACAAGAAGCGAAATTTACTGCTGAGGGGATAATCAAAAAGATTAGAGAAGCAGAAGAAAGTACCCAAAATAAAGACAGGATCATACAAGAAGTAAGAGAAGAATTGAAGAAAAATTTAGAGGAATTAGAAGAAGAAGTTTTAAAGCCTAAAGAGGCTTCCTACGGCAAAATTCCTGATAGTTTAAAAGAGGGACAGACAGTCTATATAGTGCCTTTGGGCCAAGATGGAATTGTGCTTTCTCTTCCTGACAAATCAGGGAATGTGGAAGTGCAGGCAGGAATTTTAAAGATGACTGTGCATATAAGTAATTTAAGGGTAGTGGAGGAGAAAGAAGATGAGGTAGTAAAAAAAGGCTACAGCAAATTTGTACACGAAAAGTCTCAATCTATAAGCACTTCCATAGATGTGAGAGGCAAAAACCTTGACGATGCTTTGTTAGAGGTGGAAAAATATATAGACGATGCGTATTTGGCTGGTCTTACTCAAGTGACAATTATTCACGGACGGGGTACAGGGGTGTTAAGGACGGGTATATCGCAATTTTTAAGAAGCAATAAACATGTTAAATCTTTTAGGTTAGGTAAATACGGTGAAGGAGGAGACGGTGTTACAATAGTTGAATTAGTTGACAAATAGGGGATGATAAAATGTATTTAGTAAGTGCTTGCCTTGCTGGTGTTAACTGTAAATACGATGGAGGAAACAATGAAAATAAAGAAATAAAAAAATTGGTAGAGGAAGGGAAGGCTATTTTAGTTTGTCCTGAGCAATTAGGGGGGCTTCCAACTCCTCGACTGCCCTCTGAGATAAAAGTTGATAAGGTTTTTAACATTGAAGGAAAAGAGGTTACGGAAAATTTCTATAGAGGAGCCTATGAGACTTTAAAAATTGCTAAAATGTATAAGATAAAGGAGGCAATTTTTAAAGCTAAAAGCCCTTCTTGCGGCTGTGGAGAGATTTACGATGGCACTTTTTCGGGGAATTTGATAGATGGAGATGGAATTACCACAAGGATTTTAAAGAAAAATGGGATATCTGTTATGACAGAACATGACTTTTATAGAAAATATAAAAAATAAGTAACAAAAACACCTCCTCCCACATAAAATGTAGGGGAGGTGTTTTGCTTGAAAAGGAAAAGATGGGGACTAAGGCGGGTTAATTCGTTTTACATATATTTGATTTACGTAGCTATTTTATTTGTGATTTTATACTATTTTACAGAATATCGATTAAAACCGGCTATTATAGCAGTAAGTGAAACTTTAGCAAAAGAAACAGCTGTAAATACTATAAATGATGCTATAAATGAAAAAGCGCTAAAAGGAATAGAGTATAAAGATTTAATTTATGTAAGAACAGATAACAATGGAAAAGTGTCAATGTTACAGGCAAATACTATTGAAATGAACTTGCTGGCTTCTAAGATTACAAAAGAAGTGAAAGAAAATTTAAATAATTTAGGTCCTCTCTATGCTAAAATTCCTTTAGGTTCGGTTTTTTCTACTGATTTATTTGCTAATGCAGGGCCACGTATAAAAGTAGGGCTTTTGCCAGTTGGAGCGGTAGATGTTGATTTTAGTTCACAGTTTGAACCGGCTGGAATAAATCAAACAAGGCATAGAATATATTTAGATATTCAAACTACGATACGAATAATTGCGCCTTTAGCTTCAGAAAAAATAATTGTTACACTTCACATGCCTATTGCAGAAAGTATAATAGTTGGAGATGTACCTTCAAGCTATGTGGATGTAAATGGAGATAAATTTACAATTCCTGTGCCTCAATCTCCAAATTCAAATATAGAAATACAAAAATAACTATTGAATTTTTTTGATAATGTGATATAATAAAAAACGTGTGATAAGTGGGGGTGTAGCTCAGTTGGGAGAGCACCTGCCTTGCAAGCAGGGGGTCAGGAGTTCGAATCTCCTCATCTCCACCAAATAAAAAGAAAATTACCCGATAAGGGTATTTTTTTTTGCTTTCGTATAACTTAGCAATTTTTTCTTCAAAATGCAGGATTTCTGCATTTTTTGTCGAATTATTAAAAAGATGGTGCTCAAAGAGGTGAATTAAATGAATACCGATGTAGAAGTCACATACAAAAAACGATTGGATAATATTGTAGAAAAAACAATAGAGGCAATTGAAAGCAGTAAAGTACAAATTTTTGATATTTTAGAAAAGGCAAAAGAAGAAGCGAAAAGATTGGAAGCGCAATTAGAAGAGCTAAAAATCCAAGTTATAAATGTTATAAAAGAAGTAGAGTTGTGCGAAAGGAAAGAAAAAAAGTGCAAACTAAAACTTGCACTTGTAAGTAAACAGTTTGGGCACCTATCTGAACAAGCAGTAAGGAAAGCTTATGATGAGGCAAAAGAGGCTCAAATAGAGTTGGCGTTAAAGAGACGGGAAGAAAAAGAATTAATAGAAAAAAGAAATGAACTGGAGAGAAAACTTATAGACAATAAGACTATTATTGAAAAAGCTGAAAAGCTTGTTTCTCAAATTAACGTAGCTCTCAATTATTTAAATAGGGATTTAAAAAAAATGAATACTCAATTAGAGCAATTGAAAGACAAACGAGCTTTGAGTGTAAAAATTATTGAAGCACAGGAAGAGGAACGAAAAAGAATTGCAAGGGAAATTCACGATGGTCCTGCGCAAGCGATGGCAAACGTGTTATTGAAATCTGAACTTTGTGAAAAATTGATAACCAAAGATATTGAACAGGCGAAAGTAGAACTTAAAAATCTAAAAAATATTGTACAACAATCTCTAAAAGAAGTAAGGAAAATAATATATGACTTAAGACCTTCTGCTCTTGATGACTTAGGTCTTATTCCGGCATTATCCAGGTACATAAAAAATTTTTCAGAGGAGACAGGCATATTTGTAGATTTTAGTGTTTTGTCGGATTACAAGAGACTTAGTCCTGAGATTGAAATAACTTGTTTTAGAGTAGTACAAGAGGCTCTTACAAATATAAAAAAACATTCCAAGGCAAAAAATGCTTCTGTTAAATTTGAGTTTGGCATGCGATTTATTAGCATAATTATCAAAGATGATGGCATTGGCTTTGATAAGGAAAATATTGGACAAGGCTATGGGCTGATGGGCATGAGGGAAAGAGTAGAAATTTTAAACGGTAAATTTGAAATAAGTAGTTTCAAAAATAAGGGTACTCAAATTTATATTTCTATACCTGTAAGGGGTGTTGAGGATGATCAGATTGTTAGTGGCTGATGACCATGCTTTGATAAGAAAAGGGTTAGTCCAGCTTATTGAAATGGAAAAAGATATAAAAGTTATTTCTCAAGCTTCAAATGGGGAAGAGGCTTATCAACTTGCAAAGAAATTTATGCCCGATTTAATACTTATGGATGTAAATATGCCTGTAATGAATGGCATAAAAGCAGCAAAAATGTTAAAAGAAGAAAAACATCCAAGCAAAGTATTGTTTTTGACTATTTACAACGATAGAGAATACATTTTGGAAGCACTTAAATTGGGAGTAGAAGGGTATATTTTAAAAGATGCTGAATATGATGATTTAATAAAAGCGATAAGGACTATTTACAATGGAGGAGTTTATATTCATCCTTCTTTAATGGAAGAAATAGATAACATAGATCACGAAAACTTGAAAAAAGACCTCACACCACGGGAGATAGAGATTCTCAAACTTATTTCTAAAGGGTATAGCAATAAAGAAATTGCACAAAAACTATTTTTAAGCGAGAAAACTGTCAAGAACCATGTTTACAATATTTTTAAAAAATTAGATGTGAAAGACAGAACTCAAGCTGCTATTTATATGCTTAAAAATGAGACGATTTTACAAAACTAAACTTTTACAATGCTAAATTTGACTTTTATACAAAAAAAGCGTATCATATTGTTGATACACAATGTCATCCATACAAAAAACCACGGGGGGTAATTTCTTTGGAAGAAAAAGATTTAAAGGAAATTGAAAAGCGTTTAGGTTACAAAAAAGTGGATGCATGGACAAAGATTACGCAAGAGGAGAAAGAAAAGGTTTACCAATTTGCAGAAGACTATAAAGATTTTATGGCAAAGTGCAAGACGGAAAGAGAAATAGCAGAAAAAATTGTAGAAATGGCCGAGAAAAACGGTTTTATTAACATTGAACAAGTTACAAATTTAAGGCCGGGCAGCAAAGTGTATTACAACAACAAAGGAAAATCAGTAGTTTTAGCTGTAATTGGTAAAGAGTCAATGCAAAAGGGAATAAAATCGGTAGCATCTCATATTGATTCTCCGAGAATTGACCTAAAACCTAATCCAATGTATGAAGATGGTGGTTTGGCTTTATTTAAAACCCATTACTATGGGGGTATTAAAAAATACCAGTGGGTGACAATCCCTTTGGCTCTCCATGGAGTAATTGTCAAAGCAAACGGTGAGAAAATAAACATTATACTGGGAGAAGATGAAAATGACCCAGTCTTTTACATAACAGATTTATTGCCCCACTTAGGGAAAGACCAGATGGAGAAAAAAGCAGCAGAGGCGGTTACAGGAGAAGCATTAAATGCTGTAGTTGGAAGCATTCCTTTTTCTGAGGAAGTCAGCGTGAAACCCAATATTTTAAAATATTTAAATGAAAAGTATGGCATAGTGGAAGAGGACTTTTTAAGTGCTGAGTTAGAATTAGTACCTGCCTATAAGCCTCGCGATATAGGATTTGACAGAAGTATGATTGGAGCTTATGGTCAAGATGACAGGGTTTGTGCTTATGCTTCTTTAAGAGCTATTCTTGAACTTGAGGTGCCAGAGAAGACAGCTGTTACAATATTTGCCGATAAAGAAGAAATTGGAAGTATGGGCAATACGGGTTTACAATCAAGATTTTTTGAAAATGCTATTGCAGAGATATTAGAAAAATACGAAGGTAGCACAGATATTAAATTAAGAAGGGTTTTTGCGAATTCCGAACTGCTTTCTGCTGATGTAAATGCTGCATTTGATCCTACTTATCAAGAAGTCAGTGAAAAACAAAACACTGCTTATATAGGTAAAGGGGTTTGTGTAACCAAATATACTGGTTCAAGAGGAAAATCGGGGTCAAATGATGCAAATGCTGAGTTTGTCGGCAAAATAAGAAAACTCTTCAATGAAAATGGAGTAGTATGGCAGACAGGTGAGCTGGGCAAAGTTGACATGGGAGGCGGCGGCACAGTAGCACAGTTTGCAGCGAATTACGGAATGGAGGTTTTGGACTGCGGTGTTGCTCTTTTAAGCATGCACGCTCCTTATGAACTGTCTTCTAAAGTGGATGTGTATATGGCTTATAAAGCTTATAAAGTGTTTATGGAAAAAGATTAAATCCGGGAAAACCCCGGATTTAATCTTTTATAAACATTTCAACAACTATTATGCCATTGCCCTCTTTATTTTTCACTATTCCTACTCCTACCTTGTTGTAATAAGGGTTTAAAATATTTGCTCTATGTCCTTCTTTATTACCACCTCAAATCATATATTCTACAGACAGCTGTAAATTCCTTCAAGTAATTTATGGTGAGATAGGAACATTGTATCAACTTTTGCTTTATTGGAATATATTGATTTTGAGGTGGTATTAGTGAAATATGGATTGATTGTCTTTTACTCTTATCAGCATGGTTTAATGGCAGAAAAGATATTAAAGAAAAATAATATTCCGGTGGAGTTTGTACCAACTCCCAGAAGTATCACAGAAAGCTGCAGCCATTCTCTCAAATTTGGATTAGAATCTTTACGAATAGTACAAAACCTTTTGCAAAGGCTTAACATTACTTATAAAGGGATATACGAAGTAGAGAGAATTCCTGCGGGATATAAAATAGTCAACAGCATTTAGGATTCGCTATATCTTCTATCGGGACAATTCCCCGAACCTCTAAGCGGTCTGGATACACCCACAGCTTCACTTGTAACCTGTCAAGCAGTTCCTCCCAGGTTACTACTTTCTGTGGGAATCCGACCGTTAAATATTTTTCATCGTGAACCTTCACAAAAGCAATATTCTCCGTAACGGTGTTATCATCCGGCTGGTAGCGGACATCAAACAGTTCCTCTTCAATCGCTTCTTTCACGACAGCAATATTCTGCTCCAGCTTTGTGAGGTTTTCCATCTCCGGCCAGTAATTTTCATATTGCTTACGGACTGCAAGCTCCTGCTCCTTCAGTTCGTTGATTTGCCGCTTATAGTCCTCATGAGACAAAGCCCCGTCAACGTAGACAGTAGCGAGCCTTTTCTGCTTCTCCTGCAGCTGCGAAATCTGCTCTGATATTGGAGAAAGCAGGGTTTCAAGTTCTTCCTTCCGGCGTTCCAACGAACCGACGTACTCTTCGATGGCTTTCCGCATCTGGTCTTTGTCTTGAAGCATATCAATAAGCCGTTTTTTGACTTCTGCAGTAACTGCTTCGCCGTCAAGCACCGGGCTGTCGCATTTCGGGCTCCCGTCAAGGTGGTACTGTTTCAATTTCCCGTTGCACTTGAAAACCAGCTTTGCGCCTTTGTTATACATAGCATCGTGAAACGGGCGCTGACAGACACCGCAGAAGATACGACCTGCAAGTATAGGCTTGGGCCTCTTGCGGTTAAAGCCTCCTCTGGACTGCACTCTCTTTTCCTGCGCTTTCTCCCACAGCATCTTGTCAATAATCGGCGGGAAGTCTACTTCAAACCACCCATCAGTTTTTTCCTTCTTTATTTTTTCGACCTGTTCTGGACTGACCTGCATTTTATCACCCCTCCAAAGATAATTTGTCCCAGCGTAAACAGTATGGGTAAGAATGCGTTGGACGGTAGCGTCGCTCCAGTAAGCTTGCATTTTTCCAGCGCGCCCTTTACGGGTTTTGCGGAATTGGTTAGGCGTAGGTATACCGAGTTCAGTCAGCTTTTCGGCAATCCGCACCATACCCAAAGGCTGTCCTGACTCGTCTCCATAGACGTACCATTGGAAAATAAGCTTAACTATTTTCGCTTCATCCTCTCGAATTGCCCATTCTTCTTTTTCGTCGTCCCACCTGTAGCCGAACGGTTGAGAGCCGCCGGAATACTTGCCTGCTTTTGCCAGCTTTTTCTTGCCGGTCACCGTCCTTAACTTGATAACTTCCCTTTCATACTCCGCAAAGGTGGCGAGGATGTTTGACTGCAGCTTACCTTCGGGAGTGTCGTCGTTAGACCCCTGCACGAAAATAAAACCGTCTCCTTTAAGGCCGCACCGTCTGACCTTTCGGGCTTCGTCCCGCAGGGCGGCAAAAAGGGCAAGAGAGCGGGAAAGCCTGTCTTGGCGGTAGACAAAGATAGCGTCGTATTCTCCCGCTTGGTATTTCTCCCAAAGCTGATGGAGCACTGGCCTCGCATCAACCCCCAGTGCTCCGCTGTATCCGTCTTCTTTGAATACGTCTTCTTCTGTAACGTGATAACCGCACCTTTTTGCTTCCTCCATGCAGATTTCCGCTTGGGTATCAAGAGAAGTCCCCTCTGCTTGGTCTTCTGTGGAAACCCGACAGAGGACAGCGGCGCGCTTTATTAACTGCTTCATACTACCACCTACTGGTTCTCTTTTGCTCCTTTGTCAAGAGTTTCTACTTAAATTTTGATATCCTATTTTGCTGTTCTGTCACGATATACAAACAGAGTAATTGCATTTAAAATGACGGTAACGATAAGAAGAACTGCTGAAACAAACGCCACAGCACCCCTTGTGTCCATAAGTGCAGACCAGTCCTCAATCTTTACCAGAAAATATCCATAAATAATCTGAAGCCATAGCGAAATAGCACAAGCACTGATGCTTATAATGGAAAGAGTGGCCCAATTGCTATGGTCATGCTTTTTATCTCGCATGAGATTAACAACAGGAAGTATCCAAGCAATTAAACCGAGCACGAGGCTAGCAGGATTAAGCCAAGTAATCATAATATGCTCCTTTCATGATAAATTTGTGCAATATGTCTTCGACAATGCCAGCAAGTATAATTAGAAGTATTCCTGATATGATAAGCAGAGTTATTTTTCTCATCTCATGCTCTTCCTCAAAAGCAACTCCTTCCTGACAAATATAGCAATCATTATTACTATTGAAATTAACGCCAAAAAGGGTTGAGCTTTTACACCTATAGTGCCAATATGCTTTAGGTCAGCATAGACCATCCCGGGCCAACCAATTACATCCATTGGTATACCTATCAATAGCGAAAATACTTCCTGCTTTCCTATGATACTTCTATGAACATAACCTGCAACACTATAGACTAGCCCGGCTACGAAATAAGCAAGGATTATTCTTTTAGTAAGTTGTTTTAGTATTCTCATTAAAATTACCTCCTAAAAACACCTGTTGTTCCAAAATACGTCTCCACACCCTTCCAATCAGGTGGGGCAGCAGTACCTTTGGGATATTGGATAGGGTAGTTCAGCACCCAATAATCGAGGTCGTGTAACACCTGATGAGCATACCACAAATTTTTGATGTCGTGGTTCTTTACAGCTTCGCTTATCAATTCTTGAACTTTAGTAATATCGTCAGTGAAGGCTGTTTTATCAGCGAAAGCCGCTTTAACTTCTTTAAGTCGTTGTATATACCAATTGCCGTCCTTTCCATTATATACCTTTTCCGTATAGCCGGGGATTTCGATTGTGCCGGTTTTCTCCCAGAAGACCCATCCCGGACTGTTAGGGTCGCTGTACTTTTCAATCCAGTTTTCTGCTTCATAAACAAAACCGGACTCGAAATACATATGCAGTTCGTGAACGGTCTTTTTCGCTTTTTCTAAGTCTTCCTTCTTAACGTCCTTGAACAGTTCAGCCTGAACCTTTTCTACCATGTCCTTGTCAGGCAAAGGCACATCAGACTTGTGGAGGTCTTCTTTGCTGATAACAACGTCCGACGTTTCTGCAGACGAATCTTCTTGGGCAGTAGGAGCATCTTCAATAGCTGTAGTGTTTTGAGCCTGATTATTCGCTGCTGATTTTGTCTCAGGCTTGGAAGTAGCCAGGTAACAGCCAGATGCAACAGCCAAAATCAGTAATGGTATTACAACCTTATGCCAAAGTCTCATCATCAGTTCCTTCCTTTCCTAATTCGTCTCCGCTTGGGAGAAGTGATAATTCCCTCAAATACTTGATAGCGGCCCAGCGGACAAGTGCCGCTAAACTGCGGTCGGTCATAGCGGCCGCTCTCTTTACTGCTTCATACTCTTCTGTAGTAAAAGTAACGCTTACCAGCTTTGTCCGCGGCTCTGGTTTCCTTGTTGCCATTCAACCCACCTCAACTGATGTAATTTCATAGATATTATATCAAATCAAATCAATATCTATCAACTTGATAGAAAAATGTTGAGGTGGGATAATTTCTAAAAAAGTTTGCAATTGACCCCGGAGTATAAATATATTGACGAAAAAAGTTCCGTAGGGCATAGAGTCGTATAATTGGTTGTAATTTGAGAAAAAGCAAGAGTAAAGCGAGAGTGCCGCTGTTTTGATTAGGCGGCACTCTCATTTCCTTCCTTTCCCGAAGTCTCTTCCTTTTTTCTTCCTACTCTGTAACGGGCAATTTCTTCTTCTACCTTAGAGATTTTCTCCCTGTAAAACTCTATCCGCAGTTTCTGTTCAGCCAGCTTCATTTCCAGCTTATCAATTGTTAACTGGTCGGCTCCAGCCTGCATTGCTTCAGTGTACTCTACGGCGTACTTATCCTGCATCTGCACCGCATAAGAAAGGTTAGCGCGGTAAGTCGCCCGTCTCTTTTGCAGCTCCTGCAGTTTAGGGTCTTGTTCCTTACCCTCTGTGGAAACAGTAAACTCAACCTTCATTTTTTCCGTCTCCTCCTTCTTGGTTTTTTGAACTGTTTGATTGTTACCTGCCATTTTACTCATCCTCCTTTTTTACCTCTCGTTCCAAAATTTTCTTCAGTCGAGATAGAGCAGTATCCACATCCCCGCCGGAATTCTTAAAGTGGCTGTAGACGCAACCCAACTCATAAACCAGAGAAGCTGGAGCCTCTTTTACGAGCATCTCCAGCTTCCGTCCCGCTACCTTTATACAGTTTTCTTGTTCCGGGAAGTCTCCGCTTTGTTCCAAACAGCGGATGATTTCCCGCACCTTCTTTTTAACTTCTCTCTTGTTCAACGGCACCAACTCCCTAACCTGTTAAATATTACCATCTGATTAATTATATTATAATGGACTTCCATGTAAATTTAAAGAGGGAACCAAAAATTTTGTCAATATTTGTCGTTTTTCTTTGGCTGCGTTAAACTCCTCAGGCAAAGGTCAAAAATTTTGAGCTTCTTACTTGAAAGTTGCTGAGGTCAAATGTATAATATTACCATAGGTAGAGGAGGTTTTAAGTATGAAGAAGTGGAGGGTTGATTTTAACGAGTCTCTTCACCCCGAACCTTGGCGGGATTTTTATGCCCGCTATTTTCCGGAACTGGACAGGATGGACATAAAGGAAGACGGCTTTACCATCCAGTCTCTAAAGTGCCTATACCACGACGACAGGAAGCCTTCCGCAACGGTCAACATCAAGTCGGGCTTTTACGTCTGCCATGTCTGTGGGAGCTTTTCACCGTACCGTTTTTTAGTTGAAATTGTAGGCATTGCGCCGGAAGACGCGAGCTACTTCATAAACGACTACCTCCGCGAGCTATACGTAAAAGACGAACGGACAGGAAGATACATACATGCGTTCCCCCACTACGACCCCAGCCACACCTATATCCCCACGCCCGGACAGGAAGAAGAATTTGAAGAGTTTATCAAAGAAGCAAAAGCACGCCTGCGCCCGGAACTGCCGATTGTCCAGGAGTACATTACTGCCAGAGGAATTAAATACGAGATGCTGGAGCGTTTCGAGTGGGGCTATGTCCCCCACGACGAAGAGACGGGGCAGGTTGAGTGCTTGGTAGTCCCCTTCCGCGTCAGGGGCAAAATCAGGGCTATCAGAGGTAGGGCTTACGACGGCAGGAAAGGAGCAGTTAAGAACTCGCGCTTTTCATTGTGGAACCTCGACAGCCTTGAGGGGAAAAGTCAAGCAGTCATAGTTGAGGGAGAAAGCGATGCTCTAAGGACTATCCAAGCCCTTGAAGCCTGCGGTGTAGACATCCCTGTGGTGAGCGTGCCGGGCAATAATTTCCGCAAAGAATGGAAGCGGGAATTTGATGGCATACGTACCGTCTACCTCATCCCGCAGGACGACGACGCCAGCGCCAACTTCGTCAGGTCTGCCATAGCGGTGCTCGGAGAAGAACGCTGTAAAGTCGTTGAACTGCCGTGGAAGCGGGGAGATGTCGGCAAAGACATCTGCGAATGGTTGACCCGCAACAACCATACCGACCAGGAACTGGTAGAGCTAATCCCGCTTGAAGAACACCAAGACCGGTTTTCCCGCTACTACAGGGTGGAAGAACTGCTGAAGAGAGAGCCTGCGGAGCCTGACTGGTTGGTAAGAGGAATGATAGCAAGAGGGCAAAAAATTCTTGTCCAAGGGCCGCCGAAGCAGATGAAGACGTGGTTTGTCCTAAGCTTATTGAAAGCGCTCAGCCGCGGAGAAAACGTCTGTGGGGTTCCGTTCTGGAAAACTACCGTCTCTGGGGTCAAAGCCGTTATGGTGGAGGAAGAACACTCGACTAACGCTTTAATACAGAGAGTACAGCAGAGCCTTGCCGGTACAAGCAATATCGTCATCCCGCACAGGACAGGCGTGAAGCTTCTCCCGAAAAACCCAGAATTTGAAGACCTGCTCAATTTTATAGACGACTTCCGGCCTGACCTGCTCGTATTTGACCCACTGAGGAGTTTCTTCGACGGAGATGAAAACGACTCTTCCGTCATGCAGCAGGTATTCGCACCGTTGAATATGCTCCTCCGCAAGTACCCCCAGATGGCAGTCGTCGTCGTTGACCATACCGCAAAAAAACTGTCGGACGTTCTGGTGTATGCCAGCAGGGGGTCTTCAGTCAAAGGGGCGGAAATGGACGGCGTAATAGACATACGCAAGTTCCAGAAAGATGAAGAAGTGGGTGTCGTCGTTACAGGAGAGTTCCGGGACGCTGAGACTGTAGAAAACCTGAGCTTAAAATTCGAGAACGGGAATCTGGTTTACGATGACGGTTTCCGTATTAACATTAAGCTGAAAGACAGCGAAGTGCGCCTCCAGAAACTGGAGAAGCTGTTGACCCAGCGGAGCTACACGCAGAAAGAGTTAACTGACTTGCTGAAGGTCAGCGATCAGACTGTACGCAACGACATCAGCAAACTGCGGGCAGGCGGATTCACCATTGAGGAAGAAGGGGGACATCAAGGGTCTCCAAAAACGTACACACTTACAAAAACACCCGATGGGTGGAAAGCGGACGACGAAGACAGCGATGAATAGACAGGTTGCTACCGAAGGTCAAAATGTCAAAACCGCTATATATATTTTTGAGCTTTGACCTTGGTCAAAGACGGGTTCGTCTGAAGCCGCTGAAGCGGAACCGCGTTGGAGACGGCGGGTTCGCGCTCGCAGGGCTTCAGCAAACCTTACCCGGCGGCTTCAGACGGCAAGCCCAAATGGAGAGTTTTAGCATTTTTGAGCTTTGAGCTTGATTACTTGTAAATTCGTTTCAGACAGAATAGACCAAAGGAGGTTGGCACAGTGACCGGTCTTCTACAAGAGCTTGCACAGCCGCAGGTAATTATCCAATCCAACGGCCGCATTAATATTCCCAAAAAACCCGACGGCAGTGTCTGGACGTTAGAAGAACTAAGAGAAAAAATGAAGTGGAGCCGCTGGCCTATGTTTGATGAACTTGAGCCGCTTTTCCGCAGGTGGTGGGAACTGCGCTACAAAAACCGGTTCCACCGTTACTGGACTGTTGAGGAACTGATGGAGATGAAGGGCATCCAGCAGTTTCTTGGTTTAGAGGATAGTTAAGCTCCCTACGACACACCCAGGTAGAAATTTACTGTAGTTTTGCAGATAATTTTTACTGTGGTATTCCTGTAACAGAGCAGGATGTTCTTACTTTTCCGTGGATTAGGAAAGTGGAAAGATAAATCATGGAGCTACCTTGTATAACAGTCTATCTGAAAACTTCCATCTTTATTACATCGTATAGTCATTGCTCCATACTTTCTAGTAGTCATTAACCTAATTGTTCCACCCTTTCCATCGTTAATTCCCTTAACAAAATCTGAACTGCTGTATCGGGAATCTACATATTCATCCCCTGAAATAATTGAAGCAATTACAACATCTGGTTTCCCCATAGCCTCAAACAATTCTGTTGAGAACCCTGTTTTATGACCGTGATGGGGTGCAACAAGAATATTTGTACCTAATATGTCAGTAGCAAATGTACGATGAGACTTCAACAAAAGATTTAAACCTTCTTTTTCAATATCCCCAGTGAGTAAAATTTTGGCACAGGGTGTTTTATATAGACGTACAAAACTGCAGTTATTAACAAGGCTATTATCTGAATTAGAAACAGTAGCTGCTTCGTCGACACTTAGTTGATAATGTCCAAATACCATACCCCACGCTTCTTCGCTTACTTTAGATTTATCAGGCTCCCCAGTCCAAGAATCGAATATTTTAGCAAATTGCTCAGCATATCTCTGCCCTTCTGTAGAGTTAGATTTCTTAGCGGCTTCATAATACTGGCCTTCAAAACGACGTCGCAAGACAAGTTCTGGACGTCTACTGCCTAAATTTGGTATGTCGCTCAAGTGGTCACCATGGTGGTGAGTTAAAACAAGCCGATGAAGAGTTTGGTCTGGTCCCAAAAGATTCTTGAATACATGGTTGAATGGAGACCAATCTCGTGAACAACCAAAATCCACCATCTCTCGTTTCCCTGTAGGTGATATTAACAAGGAACAAGCTCCCTGGGCTACATCAAAAACTTTAAAAATCATAATTTTTCCTCCTTGTTTCAAGATTCGTTTTGTAAACTTAAATGAAAGTTGAGGACTTCAATCCTTTCTGGTACAATGTTTCGCAGGAAAAACAAATACCTCCCAGAAAGGATGAAGTCCTCACGCAAAACATTGTACCATTAAAGTGTCCAAAATGCAATAATACTCATTTGTTTTACAAATATGGCAAAGATAAAGATGGTTATCAAAAATATCTTTGCCGTAAATGCTACCATCAATTTGCACCTGATAAACCATCTCCTAAAAAAACATCTAAATATCCTCGCTGCCCCGTTTGCGGTAAGTCTTCTTTCCTTCATCATGATTATGAGTATTACTCTAACTATCGTTGTTCTGATAAAAAGTGCAATCATTCCTTTTTCGTCCCCAAAGTTACTGCTATACCTTCAACTTCTATCTCTAAACTTTCTGGTAAAACCAATTTTAAACGTATCCGTTATCCTGTACATATAATCCTGTCTGCTTTGTCTATGTTCTTCCTTGGTAAAAATTCTTTCAGAAATATTGCTCTGATTTTGAAAACTGTTTTTAATGTAAAAGTCTCTCATACAACCATTAGTAACTGGTGTAAAAAGTTTGCTCCTTTGTTCCATAATATTTCCTTACAACTTATTCCTATGTTAAATCTTAATTCTGATGAATGGCATGTCGATGAAACTGTTGTTAAAATCGCTGGTAAGAAATATTATCTTTGGTTTGTCATAGATTCTGAAACCCGCTTTATCTTGGGCTTTCACCTCTCCCCTTACAGAGATTCCAGGCAAGCTTTTGCTTTGCTTAATTCTGTTAGAAACCTAGGAATCCCTTCCGCTATCGTAACTGATCGCTATAGTGCTTACAAAGTACCTGTTAAGTCTTTGTTCGGTGACAGTGTTAAACATATTAGAGTTGAAAGCTTTAAGGATGACATCACCAATAATTTGATAGAATCTTTCCATCATCAATTTAAAGCCTGGTATAATACTAAACAAGGTTTTGCCTCTTTTGAGTCCGCAATTAATTTAATTTACATGTTTGTGTTCTTCTATAATTTTGTAAGGCCCCATTCTTCTCTTAATGGCTTGACACCAGCTCAAGTTGCTGGATTATGTCTTTCTCCAAAAGAAAAGAAAAAGTATCTTCTTGTTGCTTGAAATTGAACTAATCTTTATCTACTAACTGGCCATCCTTGGAAATGACAAGGGTGTACTTTGTTATACCCTTTTTTGTTTTTGTAATAATCTGGAAATTAATTTGCTCATCTTATTTAGTCTGTTTGTGATTACTTTTTGGTGATTTTTGATAAATTTTAAAGCTATCCTAAAAAATATTAAGCTATTTTTTCATGTTTACTTTACAAAGCCTCAAGATTTAAAAATGCCAACCAGGTGGATTCAGCATACCTATCTGCTGCTGTTTTTAAAGGTGCTGGTAATATTTTATAATGGACTAATGGAATAATAATAATTGTTACTACACCAAAACCTAAAAAGATTAGTCCTAACTCTGAAGGTTGAATAATCCAGATAATCATTGTAAAAATGGTACTTAATGTTGCAATAGCTATCCAGACATTGAAAGAACCCCATAAGTTACGAAGAAAACCATATTCTGCATTATGTTTATACCACAATCCGTCTGGATTAAGCTGACGTACGCGTTGACGTACTAGGAAGAAAGCATCATTAATTTTTTCCTCTTCAGTTTCTGAACCAGGCACTATATAGATATCAAAACATTGCAAAACAACATCTCTAACTTGTTGTTTAATATCTTCGCTTAAAATATTATCTCTTTTGAGCATTATTCGAGTTGATGGCACTTCACCCCATCTTACCCACAACTCTTCTTGCCTGTTTTTTCCTTGATGTCGAATAAGCAATGATAACAAATAGATAAATAAGAGAATTAGTATTAAAATAACTGTACTTTCTAACAACTGAAAGTTAACAACTTGCATAAGTAGCATAGCAGGAAAGATTAATGGACTTGCAACAATTAGAGCAGGGGCTATACGGGCTCGTAATTCGTAATCATCAAATAACTCTGCTATTTTGATTGAATTCACCTCCAATCGTAACCACAGCTTATACATTGCCAGTATATTGGTAAATTGGGTAAAAACAATGTTTCAAAAAAGACCACTCCCAATAACAATAAACTAATATAGTTTTAGTTCGACAATATTACATAATTTACCTCCCTCTTTCCGCACCGGTTTTCCTGTAAAACTGAAAAAACGGGCGCAACTGTCCGCTTTCACACCCGTATGTAAAGTATATAATTCAAAATATATAATACCCTTTACATTAAGAGTGGCTTATTATACAATTTAATTACAAGAAATTGGAAGGAGACTCTACTATGAAGAATAAACTCGTTTGGTTTGTGGTGTTCTTGGTAGCATACCTGATTACTAATGTTGCAGTCCAATTCTTTTGGAAGGGTATTATAAATCCAGGGCAGGTATTGGGAGCAGTTATTGGGATTGCTATAGCATTTTTGATTGTTGCAGCACCCAAGAATTCAATTGTCCTGTGGATTGGAGCGGTTCTGGTTGTACTTAGTGTACCCATTGCGTTGGTGGGACTGGTTTCACTTTTCCTTTCCATGTTTTCTATTCATTTTACCGGGTGGGGTATAATTGGAATTTATGTTTTGGGGGTTCTTGCCATTCTCTATCTAACAATGAGGTTTGGAAGCAAACAGTTTTTTCAGAACCCGGTTATGGATGAAAGAAGCTTGCTGCATTATGCCTGGTCGGGTTCTTGGTCGTTTATATTCCTTAATCTCTTAATCATAGGAGCACTTTTACAGCCCTGGATAGCCTTTGACCAATTAGGTTTATGGGTCGGTGTTTTAATTGCAGGACTACTTTTTTGGCTTACCACCTTGGTTATTTTGGAGATGAAGAAATAATGAAAAATCGGCTGAAAGTCTACCGAGCAATGCACGACCTAACCCAGGAGGAACTAGCAACAAAACTGGGAGTAACTCGCGCCACAATAAATGCTATCGAAAATGGACGATATGACCCTTCTCTTAAACTTGCCTTTCAAATTGCACGGTTCTTCAAAATTAGCATTGAAGACGTGTTTATTTATGAGATTGAATAATTACATAAATATTATCAGATAGCTGTTAGCACGGATAATCAAGACAATTCGATAACAATTATGAACGGTAACGAATCCAAATTTAAGCGATTCCTAAATACTGAAAATTATTTAATTTTCGTCGCTTTTTATAAATATACTTTTTATTTTTTGAAAAGTACTGACATTTTGAAGAGCTTCAAGCTTGCTGTTTAAAGTTATTATTTGATTTTGCAAATCTTTTATTTGTTTTTTAAGATTTTCATTTTCTCTTATCAAACTATTCACCATTGTATTATAATTGTCCGCTTTAAGGACAATTTTTATTTTTTCGTCATTTGTTTGTCTTAATAATTCTTGTAAGTCGGCTATATTTTTGTTTTTTATTGCAAGTTCAACATTTTTTCTACTTAGTTCTTTTTCTAATTTTGTTTTTTCCTCTTTGATAGTTTCAAGTTTTTTTATTAGGATGTTCAAGTATTCCTGAACTTCTTTTATATAGAAAGTGAAGTAAGAACCTTTCTCGCCGTTTTTACGAGCTAATTTGTACTGCAAAGAAGGAATTACATCTCCTTTATCGTTTATCAGTAAATAATTGCTTTGAAATTTGTCTATCGAGGTTTTTAACTTAAAAAAGTTGTATTCAGAGAAAGAAGGGGGAATCTTAAAGGGCTTGCACCAACTATTTCCTTCATCAGAGGACATGGTGGCAAAAAAGCTCTCGTTTTGAAGGTAAGTGCACCATAAAGTATTTTCTAAAAGAGAGATATAGCAATTTTTAATATTTGTAGAATAAGCTAAAGTCATGATACTACCCCAACTACCTTTTGGCCAGCTTCCAGGGGTTTTCTTTCTGTATTTTATTTCTTGAATTATATCTTCCTCTACCCATAAAGTATGTACATTTTTTTGAGGATCTATAGTTATTGTAGGATAGAATATTCCTTCTGCTTCTGAAATTAAGAATTTTGGCGACCAGTTATCTTTTATGTAGTTAAGGTAGTAAAGTTGGCTGTTATTTTTTTCTTTTGTAATGTAAATTAAGTGAATATTTTCTTCTTCATCAATGAATAAGTCATAAAAAGGGGTGAAAGAGATATTTCTTATAACAGCTATATTATTGCCATCCCAATTTTTTGCCCATTTTTGGTGTATTAAATGGACTTCTCTAGGATTATTAAAATTACTGATTGTGAAAAATATGTGAAGTGTTTTATTTTTTATAAAAAGGTGAAAATTGCTTATGTACGTTTTTTTATCTTTATAAGCGTATAAAGCTTTTCCTATCCATCCCTCTTCCTTTTGAATTAAAAAAACTATTTCTCCTTTTGAATTATAGTATATCAGATTTATTTTTCCTTCTTCGTCGTAACAAACGTCAAAATCACTTAAACAGTCTTTTACAATGATTTCTTCTGATAATATTCCATTTTCTATAGTGTTCAATATAATTTTTCTATCTTTAAGACAGAGATACTGTAAAAAATTCTCATCTTTTTTAATTACAATCTTGTCCATAAATTTCCCTCCTTTCGCTAAAGTATATGCATAAAGATTATTGAATAGAATTAACATGTTATTGCAATAATGAAAGAAGGATTTTTGAGGTTAAGTGTAGAAATAAATAAAAAAATAAATCAGGCATCAATACAGACAAAAAGGAGGATAAAAATGGATTACGATGTAATAGTTTTAGGGGGAGGACCGGGGGGTTATACTGCTGCTATTAGACTCAGTGAATTAGGGAAAAAAGTCGCTGTTGTGGAAGAAGATTCACTAGGAGGTACTTGTTTAAATCGAGGCTGCATACCGACAAAAGTCTATTCTCATGCGGCAGAGCTTATAAATGCCATAAAAGATGCTAAAGACTTTGGAATAATGACCCAGTATACATTAGATATTGCAAAACTTCGCCAGAAAAAAGATAGAGTAGTAAAAAGACTTGTCGGTGGAGTAGGCTATTTGATGAACTTATACCATATAGATGTTATAAAAGGAAGAGGAAGGTTTGTTGATGAAAATACTATAGAGGTTGATAAAAGATACACGGCAAAAAATTTTATAATTGCGACAGGTTCAAAGGTGTTTTTACCTCCTATTGAAGGGATTAACTTAAAAGGTGTTATAACAAGTGATAAAGCATTAGAACTTGAAAAAATTCCTGAAAAAATTGTCATCATAGGGGCAGGAATTATAGGATTGGAATTTGCAAATATTTATTCTGCTTTAGGAAGTCAAGTTGTCATTATTGAAATGCTTCCTCAGCTTTTGCCTATGTTAGATAGAGATATAGCGAATACGATGGAAAAAATTTTGAGGCATAAAAAAATTGAACTACATTTGAATAGTAAAGTAGAAAAGATAGAAGAAGGTTTAAAGGTGATTTATACCACAGAAGGGAATACTCAGGTAGTGGAATGTGATACTGTTTTAGTTGCTGTAGGAAGAGCTGCCAATGTAAATGGAATTGAAGCTTTAAATCTTGATACGGATAAAAAAGGCATAAAAGTGGACTCTCACATGAGGACAAGTATAAAAAATATATATGCAATTGGAGATGTTACAGGAGGTATACAACTGGCTCACGTGGCTTCTTATCAAGGTATTGTAGCTGCTCACAATATAGCAGGAGAAGAAAAGGAAGCGGATTTAGATGCAGTGCCTAATTGCCTCTATACAAATCCTGAAATAGCGTGGGTAGGTTTGAATGAGGTTCAAGCAAGAGAAAAATTGAAAGATGTAAAAATAGGCACTTTCCCTTATACTGCTTTAGGAAGAGCAATGACTATGGGGCAAAACGATGGATTTGTAAAAATAATCGCAGAAACAAAATATAATAGGGTAGTGGGGATGGAAATAATAGGTGCTGGCGCTACAGAGATAATTCATGAAGGAGTGCTTGCCATAAAAGAAGAGTTTACATTAGAGGAATTAGCAGATACAATTCACGCTCATCCTACGCTTTCAGAAAGCATAAAAGAGGCAGCAGAAGATGCATTAGGAATGCCTATAAATAAAGGATAAGTTAAAAGGAGAGATTCACTTGAGAAAAGGAGAAGTTTTAAAACTGGGAATTGTACCTTATCTTGAGGGGAAAAAGATACAGCTTGAAGCCTTGGAAAGGGTTAAAAAGGGGGAGGCGGACGGGATTCTTATATTGCTTCAACATCCACCAGTGTATACTATAGGAGTTTCAGGTGGTTTTGACGAAAACATCCTTGTGCCTTTAGAGGAACTTAAGAAAAAAGCGGAGCTTTATAAAGTAGAAAGGGGAGGTAAAATAACTTTTCACGGACCAGGACAAATAGTGGCCTATCCTATATTTGATTTGGCAAAGTGGCAAAAAGATGTTCATCTTTTTGTTTACAAATTAGAAGAGACGATTATAAAACTTTTGGAGGATTATGGCATAAAAGCGGGAAGAAAGCCTAAATACACCGGAGTATGGGTAGGAGATGAAAAGATATGCGCCATAGGTATCGCTGTTAGGCGCTGGATTACTTGGCATGGAATAGCCTTTAATGTAAATACGGACCTTTCATATTTTGGCTTAATAAATGCCTGCGGTATCACTGAGTTTGGAGTTACTTCTATGCAAAAACTTGGAATAAATGAAAACATAGAAAAAGTAAAAGAAAAAATGGTTGATAAATTTAGTGAAGTTTTTGAAATACAATTTAGGGAAATAACTTTAGATAGATTGGCGGTGATTGATAGTGGAAAAGCCTGAATGGCTTAAAGTGAGGTTATTAAACGAAAATTTAAACAAGATGGAGTCTTTTTTAAAAAATATGTCTTTAAACACAGTTTGTCAAAGTGCCAATTGCCCTAACATGGGGGAATGCTTTGCAAGAAAGACAGCTACTTTTATGATTATGGGAAATATATGTACGCGAAACTGTAGGTTTTGTGCGGTAGAGAAAGGACATCCTCAACCTCTTGATGAGGATGAGCCTCGAAGAATTGCTGAGGCTTCCCGAAAGTTAGGATTAAAGCATGTGGTGGTTACTTGTGTTACAAGAGATGATTTACCGGATGGAGGCGCGTCGCATTTTGCAAAGACGATTTATGAACTTAAAAAATTACCCGGAGTTACAATTGAGGTACTTGTATCTGATTTTATGGGTAAAGAAGAGTCTATTCGCACAGTAGTAGAAGCCAAGCCAGATATAATAAATCACAATGTAGAAACAGTACCGAGACTTTATCCCAATGTAAGGCCAAGAGCAGATTATTTAAGGTCTTTAAATCTTTTAAAAATGATAAAAGAACTGGACCCTTCTATACTTACTAAGTCAGGAATTATGGTAGGTCTTGGGGAAACAGAAGAAGAGGTTATACAAGTTATGAAAGACTTAAGAAGTGTTGATTGTGACATGATGACTATAGGACAGTATTTGAGGCCTTCAGCAAAACATATAGAAGTAGCAGAATATGTTATTCCTCAGCAATTTAAAAGATATGAAGAAATAGGATATGAATTAGGTTTTAAATACGTAGCTTCTGGTCCCTTAGTCAGAAGTTCTTATCATGCTGATGAGGGGTTGAAGGTGATGAAGAGTTAGTTTCAACTTTTTTAAATTTTTTGATATTACATTAATTTATGATATAATCAAATCAATACATAGGGAGAGGAGATGTTAATTATGCCTGAGTTTGGAACTCCTTTTTCTGGACTTACTGAAAAAAGGAAGGTCACCCACGAAGAGTTGGTACGGGCTATACGCTTTATGGTGGCGGCAGAGTATGAGGCAATTCAACTTTATACTCAGTTGGCAGAAGCTACTGATAATGAATTAGCAAAAACAGTTTTAATGGACATAGCAGATGAGGAAAAAGTGCATGCGGGAGAATTTTTGAGGCTTTTGAAAGAATTAGCTCCTGATGAGGAGAAATTTTACGAAGAAGGGGCAAAAGAAGTAGAAGAAATGATTGAAAAGATTAAATAAAAGAAAGAGTTTGTGCTTATAGATAGTTACAAAATAAGTGCCTCAATCGAGGTACTTATTTTTTGATTTTTTGTAACAATCTAATACATTGAAACGTATATTGTAGATAGATAAGACAATTTAAGTTATTAAAAGCTGTAACTTTTAAGGGGGGAAATAATATGGCTTTTTCTAAAAAGATGGTGGGACAGCAAGAAATAGTGCCAGGTCCTGTACAGCCAGGGCAACTTCCAGAACCTACAGAGATAACTTGCATTGAAGTGACTAAGATATATGATGCTTGTTCTCAGAGAATATGCCTTGATGATATACCTCCTATTACCTTTGTACCAACAAATCTAACTTTAACTCCTTCTTTTGGGGGATGTGAAAATATAACAGTATCTTTGGTAACACCGCCGGGTTTTGTGATAACGCCGCTTCCTGATAGAGAAGGATTTGCGAGGGTAGAAGCTACTTTTCAAGTGACTTTTGATATAGTGATTAACTATCCGGATGGAACTACACAAACATTGCCAGGTAATACTACTACTTTTAACAAAGATATTGTACTTTACGTGCCAGACCCAAGTGTAGCAATAATGAAATACGAAGCGTTAGCAGAGTGCTTGTACGGAAAGGTTAATCTAGGAGTTACTACCACTGTAGAAGTGATAATTGGGATATGGATTGTGATAAAATCCGCAGTAGATGTACAATTATTAGTTCCTTCTTATGGATTCTGCCCTACTCCAGCAGCTTGCGAGGAGTTTGTCACAGATGTGTGTGAAATTTTCAATCAAAAGCCTTTTCCATCTTTTGATCCGCCTCAAATGCAACAAAATCCTTATTAAAAGCCAGCTACTTAGCTGGCTTTTTTACATAGTGATTGACTCTTTATTATTTTTGTGGCAAAGTTATAATAGAATATGAGCAAAAGAAATCTATCTGTTGAAAGGTGTGTTGTAAGTGAGTGATAGTTTGAGAAATGATATTTTGCTAAGATTAAAAACGATAAAAGGGCATATTGCCGGTATAGAAAAAATGGTAGAAGAATCAAAAGGATGTGAGGATATCTTGTTGCAAATAGCAGCTGTTAAAGCCTCATTAGAAAAAGTAGGTATGTCAATCATTCAAGAACATGCAAAAGAATGTATATTAGCAAGTGAGGATGGAAAGGCTACCTATGAAGAGGTAGAAAGAATTATTAATTTAATGATTAGATTTGTAAAATAAATCGAGGAATTTGCTATTATTAAAAATCTAGTTAAAGGGATGATGGCCATGGAAGTATATCTCGACAATAGCGCTACTACAAGAGTTAGGAAAGAAGTAATTGAAAAAATGTCTGAAGTTTTAGATAAGGAATACGGCAATCCCTCTTCTTTACATATGAAAGGCTATCAAGCTGAAAAGTTAATGAAAGAAGCGAGAGAAAATGTAGCTAACTTAATCAACAGTGAGCCCGAAGGAATAATTTTTACTTCTGGAGGGACAGAATCAAACAATCTTGCTTTAATAGGGGTTGCAGAAAGTTTAAAAAAGAAAGGAAATCATATAATATCTTCAAAGATTGAACATCATTCTGTGCTCAATGTTTTAAAATATCTTGAGGAAAATGGCTTTGAAGTAACTTATCTAGATGTGGATAAAACAGGAAAAGTAGATGTAGAGGATTTAAAGAGGGCGATAACTAATAAAACTATACTTATATCAATTATGGCTGTAAATAATGAGTTAGGAACAATAGAGCCAATAGAGGAAGTAGCTGATATTGCAGAAAATGAAGACATAGTTTTTCACGTTGATGCTATACAAGCAGTAGGAAAAATAAATATAGATGTAAAAAAGCATAAAATAAAGATGGTGTCTTTAAGCAGCCATAAAATACACGGTCCTAAAGGAGTAGGTGCGCTTTATGTTGATAAAACAGTAAAGATTAGGCCAATAATTTTTGGAGGAGGCCAAGAAAAAAATTTAAGATCTGGGACAGAAAATTTACCGGGTATTGTAGGATTTGGAATAGCAAGCAAATTAGCCAAAGAAAATTTCCACGATAATGTAAGCAAATTAATGACATTAAAGAAGCGACTTTATCAAGGCATAGTTTCTGAAATAAAAGATGTCCATTTAAACGGGCCAAATGTTGAAGAAGGAGCGCCTCATATACTCAATATTTCTTTTGCCGGTGTGAGGGGAGAGGTGCTTTTACACGCTCTTGAAGAAAAAGGCATATATGTTTCTACGGGATCGGCTTGTTCTTCTAAAAAGAAAGGGCAAAGCCACGTTTTAAAGGCGATAGGCTTAAAAGAGGACCTGATTGAAAGTGCTATAAGATTCTCTTTTGGAATTTTTAATACAGAAGAAGAAATTGATTATACAATATCAGCTTTAAAAGAGAAAATAGATTTTCTTAGAAAATACAAACGGAGGTAAAATATGAAAGACGTATTATTGATTAAATATGGAGAACTGGCACTAAAAGGAGATAACAGGTCCTTTTTTGAAAACAAGCTTGTGAAAAATATAAAGAATGCTCTTAGAGATTTTGATGAGGTTAAAGTTGAAAAAACTCATGGCAGGATATATGTAGAATGCGATGGTGATATTGAAGAAGTTATAGAAAGGTTAAAAAAAGTTTTTGGCATTGTAGGCATAACAAAAGCAAAGAGAACTGATTTAAAGTTGGAGGATATATATCAAGCTGCGATAGAGTTGATGAAAGAGCATACGGGAAGGACCTTTAAAGTGGAAACTAAAAGACCAAACAAGTCTTTTCCTTATGACAGCATGGAAGTTACTCGGAGAGTAGGAGCAGCAGTATTGAAAAATGTCAAAAACTTAAAAGTAGATGTCCATAATCCTGATGTGCTCTTGATGGTAGAGATAAGAGAAATGGCATTTTTGTATGCGGGAGTGATTGAGGGAATAGGAGGCCTTCCTCTTGGTACGAATGGTAAAGCTACAGTACTATTATCAGGAGGAATTGACAGCCCTGTAGCTACTTGGATGATGATGAAAAGAGGAGTAGAGATAGAAGCAGTTTATTTTCACAGTCCTCCTTATACTTCTGAAAGGGCTAAAGATAAGGTTGTAGATTTGTGCAAAGTCCTTTCTCAGTATGGACAAAAAATAAAATTACATGTAGTGCATTTTACTGATTTGCAATTAGAAATTTATGAAAAGTGTCCACCCAAATTTACTACTATAATTATGAGAAGGATGATGATGAAGATAGCAGAAAAAATTGCTCAACAGAATGGTTCTATGGCTCTAGTCACTGGGGAAAGTTTAGGACAAGTTGCAAGCCAAACGATTGAAAGTTTATATGTAACCAATGCTTCTGTCTCTATACCAATATTTAGGCCTCTCATTGGAATGGATAAGACAGAGATTATAAATTTAGCTCAAAAGATTGGTACTTTTGAGATCTCTATAAGACCCTATGAAGATTGTTGCACTATTTTTGTGCCAAAACATCCTGCTACAAAGCCTAAGTTAGAAAAAGTAATAGAAGCAGAACAAAAAATGGAGTATCAAAAATACTTAGATAATTTTGAAGAAGAAATCGTGGAAGTTTAAACCAAGCCTCTAGTGCTTGGTTTGTTTTTTGCTACTTCTTTTAAAAAATTAATTTTTTCAAAGTAAAACTTAAAATAATTTAAAATTAATATTGACATTTTTAAATTACGCGTTATAATGAAAAACAAAACAACGGATAAGAATGTAGGTTTTACTGATAAACTTACATTTTAAGAGGTGATAGTATGAAGGAAATTTTAGGGAAATGCCCTGTTTGTGGAGAAAAATTAGTAGTGACGAGACTGGAATGTCCTCAATGTGGAACAGCAATTGAAGGCAAATTTGAACTTTGTAAATTTTGCTATTTGTCAAAAGAGCAGAGAGATTTTTTGGCACTTTTCATACGGTCGAGGGGAAATATAAGGGAAATGGAAAAAGTATTAGGTTTATCTTATCCTACCATCAGAAATAAATTGGATAATTTAATTGCTACTTTAGAATATAAAGCTGAGGAGACGCCAAAGATAGACAAAAAAGAGTAACGTATAAAAATCGCCATAAAAGGCGATTTTTATACGTTAAATCTAAAGACTACCACATCTCCATCTTGCATCACATAATCTTTTCCTTCCAGTCTCATAAGTCCCATTTCTCTTGCTGCTGCCTGTGAACCGGCTTTTACTAAATCTTCATAAGAGATTACTTCTGCCCTTATAAATCCTTTTTCGAAATCTGAATGAATTTTCCCTGCTGCTTGAGGTGCTTTTGTGCCTTTTTTTATTGTCCAAGCGTGGACTTCTTTTGGCCCAGCGGTGAAAAAGGTTATAAGTCCAAGAAGAGAGTAACCATGTCTTATTATGTTGTTAAGGCCAGGTTCGGCAAGGCCGTATTCTCTCAAGAGTTCATTTCTTTCTTCATCACTTAAAGAGGCTAATTCTTCTTCAATTTTTGCACTTATAACCAAAACTTGGGAATTTTCTTTTTCAGCATATTCTTTTAGTTGCTTTACATATTGATTTTCTTCTCCTGAAATTAAATCTTCTTCTGATATATTTGCTACATACATAACAGGTTTGGAGGTAAGCAACATAAGTTGACTTACAAAACTTTTCTCTTCTTCAGTAAATTGAAGAGCCCTTACAGGTTTCCCTTCATCTAATCCTTTTTTTATTTTTTCAAGTACTTCCACTTCAAAGGCTGCTTTTTTATCATTTCGCGCAAGTTTTGATGTTTTTTGAAGACGCCTTTCAATAACTTCCATGTCAGCAAGTATAAGTTCTAAAGTTATTATTTCAACATCTCTTATAGGATCAATACTTCCTTCTACATGGACAATGTTGCTATCTTCAAAGCATCTTACCACGTTTAATATAGCATCAACTTCCCTAATATGAGAAAGAAATTTATTTCCTAAACCCTCTCCTTTACTTGCCCCTTTTGTCAGCCCTGCTATGTCAACAAATTTTATAGTTGCAGGAATAACTTTTTGCGGTTTCTCAATTTTTGACAAAAAATCTAACCTTTCATCAGGCACAGATACAATTCCGACGTTTGGCTCAATAGTACAAAAGGGATAATTTGCACATTCTGCACCTGCTTTTGTAATTGCGTTAAACAAAGTGCTTTTACCGACGTTAGGCAGACCAACAATTCCTATTTCCATTTCATCTTCCCTCCAATAGCATTACATATGCATTATATATTACTTACGAAATTTTTTCAAATGTTTTTCATAAAAATTCCATAATTTAGCATAATACTTTTTAATAAAAGTGCAAAAATATATTTCGAGGAGGTGTATAGCTTTGAAAAAAATAAAAAGTATAATCACAATAGTGCTTATTGGGACAATGATAATAGCTTCAATGGCAGGATGCAGGACTACGGCTAGGAAGCCGGCTCCTACTCGTTATACACCGACTCCTACAAGAACGGTTCCTGCACCTTCTAAGACAGCGCCACGTTATACAACACCTGCGCCTAGGACACCGACAACACCGGCTCCGACTCCTGTGAGGAAACCGACAACAGAAAAAGCAAGAGCAACAACTATAGCTACAAATGTTGCTAAAATACCGGAAGTTAACAAAGCCACAGTAGTAGTATCTGGAAGTACTGCTATTGTAGGGGTGGACATGAAAGCAAAAGTGCAAGGTACTCGCGAGACAGATGTAAAGAAGAAAGTAGAAAAGACTGTAAAAGATACTGATAAGTCTATTACAAGGGTCTATGTAACTTCAGACCCAGATTTATACAAGAGAATAGATAATATTGCCAAAGGAATTTCTGCAGGAAGACCAGTTTCTGAATTTGCAAAACAAATTTCGGAAATTATAAAACGCATTACTCCTGGTATGTAACAAAGCCTGGGGTTTTTCCCCCGGGTTTTATGTATTATTGACTTTGTGCTACAATTATCATATAATCAAAAAATAATTGGATTATTTTAGAAGGAGTTGATTAGATGGAACTAATTGAAAGACAATTAAATAATGAGATAAATTTGTACATAGACACAACAGGTAAATTTAAAACAGTAACAATTAATCTTTATATCCACAACCAACTGGGAGAAGAGGCTACAAAATATGCTTTGTTGCCTGCTGTTTTAAAAAGGGGTACTTCTAGTATAAAAACTTACAAAGAAATGGTGAAGTTTTTGGAAAACTTGTATGGTACTACAATGGCTGTTTCTGTGTATAAAAAAGGGGAAAGGCATCTTCAACAATATAGATTGGAATTACCTCAAGAAGAGTATATACAAGAGAATATTTTAGAAAAGGGAGTAAAATTTCTAAAAGATTTAATTTTTAACCCCTTTATAGAAGGAAATGCCTTCAATAAGGAGTATGTAATTCAGGAAAAGGAGATTCACAAAAATTTGATAGATTCAAGAATAAACGATAAAACCAGATATGCAGTAGACCGTTGCTATGAAGAAATGTGCAAGGGAGAACCTTTTGCTATTTTTGAATTGGGAAGAAGTGAGGATTTAAACTTTATTGATGAAGTCAATCTTTACCATTATTATCAAAATTGTATTAATACTTTGCCAATAGATATATACGTTGTAGGAGACGTAGAGCCTAAATATGTAGAAGAGGTTTTTGCAAAATATTTTTCTTTTAAACGAGAACAAATATTAAATATTCCTTCTCCAAATGTACATAAAGAAGTAAGGGAAATAAAATATGTTACGGAAAATTTAGAAGTAACACAGGGGAAACTTACTCTTGGCTTTAGAACTAATGTAGCGGCTAACAGCGAGGAATATTTTCCTCTTTTAGTATACAGTGGCATATTAGGAGGAGGACCTTTTTCTAAACTTTTTATGAATGTGAGGGAAAAAGCTAGCCTTGCTTATTATGCTTATTCAAAGCTGGAGAGATTTAAAGGCTTAATGGTGGTAAGTTGCGGTATAGAGATAGAAAATTACAATAAAGCTCTTGATATAATACTCAAACAGTTAAAAGAAATTGAAGAAGGTAATATCTCAGATTATGAATTAGATTCTACAATAAAAGCCTTAAAAACTTCTTTAAAAGCAATGAAAGACAATGCTACTTCTAAGTCTGACTACTACTTATCACAAAAAATTGCAGGAATGAATTTGAAGATAGAAGAATTTATCGAAAAAGTAGAAAAAGTGACAAAAGAAGAGGTAGTTGAAGTTGCTAAAAAAGTTAAATTAGATACGGTGTATTTCATGACTGGCAAAAAGGAGGATAAATATGCAGCAATTGTATAATGAGAGAATAGATGAAAAAATACTTTTACAAGAATTGGATAATGGTCTAAAAGTGTATATAATGCCTAAAAGAGATTATACAAAGCAATTTGCGATATTTGCTACTCGTTTTGGCTCTAATGACAGTAAATTTATCGCTCCAGGGGATACTGAGGTAACAGAGGTACCTGATGGGGTAGCACATTTTTTGGAACACAAAATGTTCGAAGAGGAAGAAGGTAGCATTTTCGAACAGTTTTCAAAATTAGGGGCTTCAGCCAACGCTTATACCAATTTTACTACAACTGCTTACTTGTTTGCAAGTACTGAAAACTTCTACGAAAACTTAAAACTTTTAGTGAATTTTGTACAAAATCCTTATTTTACAGATGAAAATGTTGAAAAAGAAAAGGGAATAATAGCCCAAGAAATAAGAATGTATCAAGATGACCCTAATTGGAGAGTTTATTTTAACGCATTAGAGGCTCTTTATCATGTATATCCGGTTAGAAAAGACATAGCTGGTACAATTGAATCAATTTCTAAAATAAGCAAAGAAATTTTATATAAATGTTGTTATACCTTTTATCATCCTGAAAATATGGTTTTGTTTGCGGTAGGTGATATTGATGTAGATAAAACTCTGGACATTATAAAGGAAAATGTGAGACAGGAAAAAAAACAAGGAGAAATAAAAAGGATATATCCCAAGGAGCCTTTAAGTGTTTATGAAAAAGAAGTAGTACAAGATATGCAAGTATCCATTCCTCTTTTTAATCTAGGTTTTAAAGATACAGATGTAGGTTTTGGCGGAAAAAAATTATTAAAGAAGAACTTAGAGGTACAAATAGGGTTGGAAATGGTATTAGGCAGAAGTTCTGATTTATATGAAAGACTTTACAATGAAGGGCTTATTGACAGCACTTTTAGCTTTGATTACGGCGGAGAGATAGATTATGGTTATTCTATAATAGGGGGTCAATCTAAAGATCCTTTTAAAGTGAGAGATATAATTTTAAATGCAATAAATAATCTACAATTTTTAAAGGAAGAAGATTTTGAGAGAATAAAGAAAAAATACATAGGAAAATTTTTAAGAACATTTAATTCAGTCGATAGTATAGCTTACAGTTTTATAAACTTTTATATGAAAGAAATAAATTTGCTGGATTATTTAGATGTGCTTTATAGTATAAGCTTTGAAGATGTTAGAGAAAGATTTCAAAATCATCTGAGAGAAGAGAATAGTGTACTTTCCGTTGTGAATCCTATAAAAAAATAAAAATCAGGCGTAAAGTAATCAGGTGCAAAGCCTGAATTTTTTTATTTTTTTATAAAAATTTAGCAGGATTTTTTAAATTTATATAGAATAACATATTAAGTGGTGTAATGTGGTGGTAAGTGGGAGAATGTGAAATGAAAGTTTGGTGTTTTATATGTTGATGGGCCAATACGAACATACAATTGATGCAAAAGGAAGGGTAATAATCCCCGCTAAATTTAGAGAAGAATTGGGGGAAAAGTTTGTATTGACTAAAGGTTTGGACAATTGTTTATTCGTGTATTCTTTGGAGGAGTGGAAGAATATTGAGGCAAAACTTAAAACTTTGCCACTTACCAAAAAAGACGCAAGAGCATTTACGAGATTTTTCTTAGCTGGAGCTGTGGAATGTGAAATTGATAAACAGGGAAGAATACTTATACCTGCTAATTTAAGAGAGTATGCCAAAATAGAAAAAGATGTGATATTTATTGGAGTTTCTACAAGGGTTGAGATTTGGAGTAAAGAGGTTTGGGAAGAATACTCTAACAATACAGATGTTTCTTTTGAAGAGATTGCTGAGCATCTTGATGACTTAAACATATAGGTGTGATAAAGAATGGAATATAGCCATAAAAGTGTTTTGCTTAAGGAGACAATTGAATATTTAAATATAAAACCAGAGGGAATATATGTAGATGGTACTTTAGGTGGTGGAGGCCATTCTGAACAGATATTAAAAAGGCTCACGAAGGGAAAATTAATTGCGATAGATAGAGATTTGGATGCGATAAAAGCTAGCAAAGAAAGGCTTAAAAATTACAAAAATGTAAAATACATAAATAATAATTTTAAAAATATAAAAGAGATACTTAAAAGTTTGGGTGTAGACAAGGTTGATGGCATCATTTTGGATTTGGGGGTATCTTCTTTTCAATTAGAAGAAGTTGAACGGGGTTTTTCTTATATGAAAGATGCTCCACTAGATATGAGAATGGACAAAAATTCAACTTTTTCTGCTTATGATGTGGTGAACAAGTATTCACAGCAAGAATTAGAAAAAGTTATAAGAGAATATGGAGAAGAAAAATGGGCATCACGTATTGCTAAATTTATTGTAAAAGAAAGAGAAAAAGGAGAAATAAAAACTACTTTCCAGTTGGTAGAGATTATAAAAAATGCTATTCCTGCCTCTGCCAGAAGGAAAGGGCCACATCCAGCCAAAAGGACATTCCAAGCCATACGAATAGAAGTAAATGAAGAACTTAAAGGCTTAGGTAAAGCGATTGAGGACATGGTAGAGGTATTACGGGGGAAAGGGCGCATTGCGATAATCACATTTCACTCTTTGGAAGATAGAATTGTGAAGAACACTTTTAAAAAATTAGAAAATCCCTGTACTTGTCCACCAAATATGCCATGCATTTGTGGGAAAAAACCGGTGGTAAAGATTATAACAAAAAAACCGGTAGTACCTTCCAAAGAGGAAATAGAAACAAATTCCAGGTCTCGCAGTGCAAAACTTAGGGTTGCAGAAAAACTGTAAGTTCTAAAAGAAATGGAGGTAGAATAAATTGATAGTAGCACAAAGAGAATATAATTACGAGTATCCCCCATATACCTCAGAAGAGAAAGAACAAAAGCAAGTAAGAAAAACTAAAAAAAAGAGGAAATTAAAAAATTTGCTTTTGGTAGTTTTTGTAAGTTCTTTGAGCGTTTTAATACTTTATAGGTATACGATAATTTATCAAAAATCAATTGCTTTAGACAAAATGGAAAAGCAAATACAGTATACTGAAAATTTAAATCAGCAATTGAAAGCCCAAATTGCTTCTTTAACCAATCCTGCTCGAATTGAAGAAATTGCAAAAGAAAAATTAGGAATGCAAATGCCAGAAGAAAATCAGATAGTCTACATAAGTGTAGGAGAAAAACCTAAAGTAGCTGAGGAGAAAAAAAGCGAAGAAAAATCACAAGATAAAAGTAACTTTTTTATGAGGTTATTGGGGGTGTTGAATAGATAGGGGGGATAATAGATACATCCAGCCGTATCTGTAAAGAGAAGAATCCTCTTTTTACTTTTTTTATCTACGATAGTTGTTTTTGGTCTTATAGTTAGGCTTTTTTGGATACAAGTGGTAAGAAGTGAAGATTATCAAAAGATGGCACTCCCTCAATGGACTTTAGACGTGTCTGTGAGTGGTAAAAGGGGAAATATATTTGATAGAAATGGAAAAGTATTAGCAGAAAATATAAGTGTGAACAAAATAAGCGTTATCCCCAAGGAAATACTTGATTCTCACAGAGAAAAAGTGGCTGAAGCTTTAGCACAAATATTAAATTTAGATAAAGAAAAAGTTTTTCAAAAGATTTCCAACAAAAACTTACAAGAAGTGCTAATTGCAAAACAAGTTGATGACAAAAAAGCATCAGAAATAAGAAAACTCAATATAGATGGAATAATAGTTTCTGAGGATATGAAAAGATTTTATCCCAATAATACTCTTGCATGTCATGTGTTGGGATTTACTGGAATCGACAACCAAGGTTTGGATGGAATTGAATTAGCATTTGACAACTTTTTAAGAGGCATTCCCGGGAAAATTACTACTCCAATGGATGCTATAGGTAGGAAGATGAAGAGGGGGGAGGAAGAATATTTTGAGCCTCTTCCGGGATATAATGTAGTACTTACAATAGATGAGACTATTCAGCATTTTGCAGAAAAGGCTCTTAACCAAGCGATGGTTCATTCTAAGCCTTCAAAGGGAGCAGCAGCTATTGTTATGGACCCTAAGACAGGGGAAATATTGGCCTTGGCTAATAGGCCAAATTTCAATCCTAATAATCCTTTTGAAGGACCTCAAGAGGAATGGTTTAAGTCTTGGCGAAATAAAGCTATTTCTGATTCTTATGAGCCTGGTTCTGTTTTTAAGACAGTTACTGCTTCTGCAGCTTTGGAAGAAAAACTTGTAGGTGTTAATGAACAGTTTTATTGTCCGGGCTATATTACAGTTGCTGGGCATAGAATAAATTGCTGGGCTACTCATGGGAGTGAAAATTTTGTTAAAGGTGTTCAAAATTCCTGCAACGTAGTTTTTGTGACGTTAGGGCAAAGATTAGGAGTTGAAACATTTTATAAATACATCCATGAATTTGGATTTGGACAAATGACTGGAATCTTTCTTCCTGGTGAAGCTCCAGGTCTTGTGTTGTCACAAAATAATGTTGGACCTGTAGAACTAGGCACTAATTCTTTTGGGCAAGGTATTGCGGTGACACCTCTTCAGATGATTACTGCTGTCTCTGCAATAGCCAATGGAGGAAAACTGATGCAACCCCTAATTGTTAAATCAATTGTAGATTCAAATGGAAAAGTAGTAAAGGAATTTAAACCAAAAGTAGTAAGGCAAGTCATTTCTGAAGAGACATCTTCTATAATGAGGGAAATACTAAAAAGTGTAGTTACGGAGGGAACAGGCAAAGCAGGATATATTGAAGGATTTGATGTAGCTGGCAAAACTGGTACTACAGAAAAATATATGCCAGGCAAATATGTGGCATCTTTTATAGGTTTTGCACCAGCAGATGACCCAAAAGTTATTGCGCTGGTGGTAATAGATGAGCCTAACAGTCCTGAAGGACATTTTGGAAGCCAGTTGGCTGCTCCTGTAGTAAAAAGTATTTTAGAAGACACATTAAAATATTTAGAAGTACAGCCAAAAGGTATAGAAAAACCTAAAACTGTTGTAGTGCCGGATGTAAGGAATATGAAACTTTATGAAGCAGAGAACGTTATTTTATCGAATAATCTTAACTTTATTATAGAAGGAAGTGGAGATACTGTATTTGATCAAATGCCTAAACCGGGAGCAATTGTAGAAGAAAATACACAGGTTATTTTGTACTTAAATGCTGAAAAAATACAAGAAGTAGTAGTGCCTGATTTAACTGGTAAAAGTGTAAAAGAAGCTACAGAAATTCTAAATTCTTTAGGACTTAAGATAAAAATAAAAGGCAGCGGTTTTGCTGTAAATCAAAACCCAAAAGAAGGTGCGATTTTGAAAAAAGGTGAAACTGTGGAAGTGGAGTTTAGGCCTAAGGAAAATTAAACTTCTATCTATGCAAAATCTATAATTGTGCTATACTATTTAGTGGTGGTATGCTTTTTAGATATTTTTGTGAGGAGGCCTAACATGAAACTTATAGATATTTTAAAAGGAGTCAACTGCGAGATAAAAGGAGATCCTAATATAGACATCGGTGGGGTGTGCTACGATTCTCGCAAAGCCAAAAAGAAATATTTATTTATTGCTATAAAAGGGTTTAAAACCGATGGTATTTTATATGTGGAAGAGGCTATTAAAAATGGAGCAATTGCAATAGTTGTAGATAGGGAAATAAAAGAGTATCCCGGGGTTACAACAGTATTAGTGGAGGATGCTCGAGCTGCCATGGCGAAAATAGCTTCTAATTTTTACAATAACCCCACTACCAAACTTACTTTAATTGGTGTGACTGGAACAAATGGCAAAACCTCTGTTACTTATATGCTAAAAGCGATTTTAGAAAGGCAAAATAATAAAGTGGGCCTGGTGGGGACTATACAAAATATGATAGGAGATGAAGTGATACCTTCTGAACATACTACACCTGAATCATTGGATTTGCAGGAGCTTTTTAGCATTATGGTGAACAAAGGTGTTAAGTATGTGGTTATGGAGGTATCATCTCATTCTTTGGCATTAAAGAGAGTCAATGAGTGTGAATTTGATATAGCAGTTTTTACTAATTTATCCCAAGATCATCTGGATTTTCACCACGACATGGAAGAGTATGCTAAAACAAAGAGCAAGTTATTCAAAATGGCAAAGAGGGCATCAGTGATCAATATAGATGATAAATACTCTTCTATGATGATCGAGAGTTCTAAAGCACGGGTTTTGACTTATGGCATAAAAGACTTTGCTTATGTTATGGCAAAGGATATTAGGAATAGTTTAGATGGTGTAAAGTTTAAAGTTCAGATTGAAGATAAAAAAGAAGAGATGTCATTGAAAATTCCTGGTTTGTTTAGCGTCTACAATGCTTTAGCTGCCATTACAGTGGCTGATTTTCTTGGGATTTCTTTGCGAAGTGTGAGAGAGGCATTAAGTCAGGTTACAGTAAAAGGCCGATTTGAACCAGTGGAGACTGGAAAGGACTTTTATGTTTTTATAGATTACGCCCATACACCTGATGGAATACAGAACATGATGGAGGCATTGAAAGAGTATAAAGCTGGAAGGAAAATACTTCTTTTTGGTGCTGGAGGAGATAGGGATAAAACTAAAAGGCCTTTAATGGGAGAAGTTGCAGGAAAATATGCGGATTTTTGCATTTTGACCTCGGATAATCCACGTTCAGAAGAGCCAAGAGAAATAATTTCACAAATTGAAGAGGGTATAAAAAAGACTGATTGCCCCTATGTTGTAATAGAAAATAGAAAAGAAGCGATAAGATATGCCTTATTAAACGCTCAAAAAGACGATGTAATAATATTGGCAGGTAAAGGCCATGAAACTTATCAAATTATAGGAAATAAGGTTATTCCTTTTGATGAGAGAGAAATAGTCAAAGAAATTTTGTCTGAAGGCGGTAATAAATGATGGAACTTTTAATAGCTGAAATTGTAAGGGCCACAGAGGGAAAATTGATAAAAGGAAGTTTAAAGGATAAAGTAATAGGAATTTCGACTGATTCAAGAAAAGTCAAAAAAGATGAATTATTTATTCCTTTGAAAGGAGAAAAATATGATGGAGAAGATTTTGTAAAAGATGCGATGACAAAAGGTGCTAAAGCAGTCCTCACTGCCAGGTTAGATAATATAGAGTATTTAAGAGATTTTCCATTTAACGTTATTTACGTAAATGATACTTTAGAGGCTTTACATAAGATCGCTTCTTACTATAGAAAAAAATTCAATATCCCATTTGTTGCTGTGACAGGTAGCACTGGGAAAACTACTACAAAAGATATGATTGCGCAAATATTGTCTAAAAAGTATAAAGTGTTGAAAACAGAAGGTAATTTTAATAATGAAATAGGTTTGCCATTGACGATTTTTAATTTGGAGAATACTCATCAAATTGCGGTAGTGGAAATGGGAATGAGTGGTTTTGGAGAAATTAGGAGGTTAAAGAATATTGTAAAGCCGCAAGTGGCAGTATTTACAAATATAGGAGTTGCTCATATTGAAAAATTAGGTTCAAGGGAAAATATATTAAAAGCAAAAACGGAATTGATTGAAGATTTTAAAGAGGAAAATGTGATTGTATTAAATGCAGATGATGATATGCTATCAAAAATTCCTCTGCAATATTCAAGTAAGTATTACAGATATGGTATAAAAAATGGAGAAATTAAGGCTTGCAATATAGAAAAAGGAGAAAAAGGTATAAAATATACTTTGAAATATAAAAATTTAGAGAAAGAAATAAAACTCTCAATACCTGGTATTCATAATGTGTACAATTCTCTTGCTGCTATTTGTGTTGGATTAGAGTTTGGGGTTGATGTAGATGACATGGCGGAGGTTTTAAAAGATTTTCAACCAGGTAAAATGAGACTTAATATAATAGAAAAAGGTGACATAAAAATTATTGATGACGCATATAATGCCAATCCAGATTCTATGAAAGCAGCTTTAAATGTCTTGAGGGATTTTCCTGGCAAAAGAAAAATAGCGGTTTTAGGAGACATGCTAGAATTAGGGGAGTATTCAGTAGAAGCCCACAGAGAAATAGGAAAATTGGTGGCAGATAGCCATATAGATATTTTGATAACTTCTGGTAATACGTCGAAATATATTGCAGAAGAATCCAAGGTTTGTGGAATGAAAGAGAATAATATTTTTGTTTGTAATACTAACGAAGAAGTTAAGGAAATATTGAAAGATATTATCAAAGAAGGAGATTTAATTTTAGTGAAAGGTTCAAGAGGTATGAAAATGGAGCAAATAGTACAATTTTTGCAGGAGAGGGTAAACTAAAATGTTACAAAGGATAATTTTAGCTACATCTGTTGCTTTTGTGCTAAGCTTGGTGTCTGGTCCTCTTTTTATACCTTATCTAAGGAAACTAAAATTTGGTCAAAAAGTAAGAGAAGATGGACCAAAAAGCCATTTAAAAAAATCTGGGACTCCTACAATGGGTGGAATAATGTTTATTGTAGCCACAGTTATTTCTGCGTTAGTTTTTTCTCATTGGAATATATATTTGGCTATTTTATTGTTGGGCTTTGTAGGATATGGTTTAATAGGTTTTGCAGATGATTTTCTAAAGGTTTATTTTAAAAGACCTTTAGGTTTAAAAGCCAGAGAAAAAATTGTCGGACAGTTTTTACTTGCGACTATTATTTCCTATTTTGCTCAAAAAAATCTAGGAACAGAAGTGATTTTTCCTTTTTTAAAAACTAATATTGACCTTGGCAATTTATATATTCCTTTTATGGTTTTTGTAATTGTAGGAACAGTAAACAGCGTGAATTTGACAGACGGGCTGGATGGATTGGCAGCAGGTGTTTCATCTATTGTTATGGCTTTTTTTACTATGACGGCTTTATTTTTAAACAATATAACTTATGGAGCGTTCAGTGCTGCTTTGACAGGAGGGTTGTTGGGGTTTTTGAGATACAACCGTCATCCTGCGGAAATATTTATGGGAGATACTGGTTCCTTAGCTATTGGAGGAGCTATAGCTACTGTTGCAGTATTGACTAAATTGCCATTGATTTTGCCCTTGATAGGTATTATTTATGTGGCTGAAGCTTTGTCAGTAATTATTCAGGTTTTGTCTTTTAGAATGTTTGGTAAAAGAATTTTTAAAATGAGTCCTCTTCATCATCATTTTGAACTGTCAGGATGGCAAGAACAAAATGTAGTATATGCCTTTTGGCTCGTCACTTTAATTGCTATGTTTGTATCTTTTTATAGTTTAAGTTAAGGAGTGCAAATTATGGAACTAAAGGGTAAAAAAATTTTTGTGGCAGGTTTAGGAGTTAGCGGAATAGCTTTGTGTAAAGTATTGGACAGCTTGAAAGCAAAGGTAATAGCTTATGATGAAAAAGAATATGATGTGTTAAAAGAAAATTTAGAAGAAATTGAAAATTTGTCCATAGATTTTAGATTTGGCAAATTCAAAAAGGATTTTTTAGAAGGGGTAGATTTGGTTGTTTTAAGTCCGGGTGTTCCTGTTGATTCGGAGATTGTAAAAACAGCACAACAAAAGAAAATTGAAGTATTTGGGGAAGTGGAGTTTGCATATAGGTTTTCTAAAGCTCCTATTTATGCAATTACTGGTACAAATGGAAAAACCACTACTACTTCTTTATTAGGAGAAATGTTTAAAAATGCGGGGAGAAAAGTATATGTTGCTGGGAATATAGGTTATCCACTTATTTACGCTGTCATGGAAGCGTCAGAAGATGCTTTTATCGTAGCAGAGATAAGTAGCTTTCAATTAGAGACTATAAAAGAGTTTAAACCTAAAATAAGCTGTATAATAAATATTACCCCTGATCATTTAAACAGACATAAAACTTTTGAAAATTATAGGGATATAAAAGGAAGAATTTTTGAAAATCAACGAGAAAATGAATATACTGTTCTAAATTTCGATGACCCTGTTACTTGGAGTCTAAAAAATAAGGCTAAATGCAGAGTTTTTCCTTTTAGTAGAAAAAATTCATTAGAAAATGGAGCATATGTAAAAAATGGTAGTATTTATATAAGTGTTGATAAAAATGCTAAAAAAATTATTGACATAGAGGAAATTTATATTCCTGGAGAACACAATTTAGAGAATGCATTGGCTGCTTCTTCTGTGGCATATCTTTCAGGGATTAGTGTAGATGTTATTGCAAATACTCTAAAGACTTTTAAAGGTGTGGAACATAGGATTGAGTTTGTTGATGAAATAAATGGTGTAAAATTTTATAACGATTCTAAAGGGACTAACCCAGACGCCTCAATTAAAGCGATACAAGCTCTAAAACCTCCTATAGTTTTAATTGCTGGTGGTTACGATAAAGGCAGTGAATTTGATGAGTTTGTAAAAGCCTTTAATGGGAAAGTAAAGAAATTGATTTTGATAGGGCAAACTGCCAAAAAAATCAAAGATACTGCAAAGAAGTATTATTATCCTGAAGATGACATACTTTTTGCTGATACTCTGGAAGAAGCTGTTAAAAAAGCTTATGAAAGTGCGAAAGAGGGGGATAGTGTACTTTTGTCACCAGCTTGTGCCAGTTGGGATATGTTTAGGAATTTTGACGAGAGGGGAAGAATCTTTAAAAAGGCAGTGGCAGAGTTAAGGAGGTAAAATAATGAGAAAAAAGTATCCTGTGGATTATGGCATTTTACTCACAGTTTTAATACTAGTCTCCATTGGTGTAGATATGGTCTTTAGTGCTAGTTCTGCCAGTGCTGAGTACATGTACAACGACCCTTATTATTTTTTGAAAAGGCAATTGTTATGGGTAATATTAGGTTTTTTTGCTATGGTGTTTATGATGAATTTTGATTACATTATTTTAAAAAAATTGGCTGGTCCATTGCTTATTTTTTCCATTGGACTGCTTGTTGCAGTCTTAATTCCTGGAATAGGAGTTGAAAGATATAATGCTACTAGATGGATAGGAGTTGGAAGCTTTACAATACAGCCTTCTGAAGTGGCAAAATATGCGCTTATTATATACTTTGCAAAATATTTTGACAAACATCCTGATTATGCAAAAAGTTTCAAAAAAGGAGTTATGCCTGTTTTGGGATTGGCAGGATTGTTTTTTGGTCTTATAATGTTACAGCCTAATTTTAGTACAGCTGGTATTATATTTATTGTTGCTGTAATAATTCTCTTTGTAGCAGGCGCAAAATTATCTTTTATGGGAGCTTTATTTGGAGCAGGAATGGGGGCAGCTGTTGTCGTTTTTTCATCGTTTAAATATATAAGGGAAAGAGTGCTTACTTTTTTAAATCCGTGGCAGGACATACAAAAATCCGGATATCAAATTGTGCAATCCCTTTATGCCTTAGGCTCTGGAGGATTATTCGGAGTTGGACTTGGTGGAAGCAGGCAAAAGCTTATGTATCTGCCTATGCCTCACAATGATTTTATATTTGCCATAATTGGAGAAGAATTAGGACTTGTTGGTACAGTTACTATACTTTTGATGTTTTTATACCTTATTTTGCGAGGCTTGAGAGTTGCGGCAAAAGCTCCCGATATGTTTGGATGTCTTTTAGCTGCAGGAATTACAGCACTTATAGGAATACAGACACTTATAAATGTGGCGGTTGTAACTTCTTCTATGCCACCTACGGGAGTTTCTCTTCCTTTTATAAGTTATGGAGGTACTTCTACAGTTATTATGATGGCAGGAGTAGGAATACTATTAAATATTTCAAGATACGCAAATTTAGATAGGAGTTGATGGACAATTGAAATATTTGTTTGCTGGTGGAGGTACAGGTGGACATATTTATCCTGCCATAGCCATTGCTAAGGAAATATTAAATAATGAAAAAGATGCTCAAATTTTATTTGTAGGCACAAAAAAAGGTTTGGAGAATGAGTTAGTACCAAGAGAAGGCTTTGAATTAAAGACAATTACTGTGCAGGGATTTAAAAGGAAATTGTCGTTGGATACGTTAAAAACTATTTATAAAGCAGTGGTAGGACTTAAAGAAGCAAACAATATTTTAAAAAAATTTAAACCGGATGTGGTAATTGGAACAGGGGGATATGTTTGCGGCCCCGTTTTAATGGTGGCGGCTTTAAAAGGGATACCTACTTTGATTCATGAACAAAATGCTTTTCCAGGTCTTACAAATAGAGTACTATCGCGGTTTGTCAAAGTAGTAGCGGTAAGCTTTGAAGAATCGGTTGAATATTTTAAGAATAAAGATAAAGTTGTAGTAACAGGAAATCCAATTAGAAAAGAATTATTAGAGGCTAATAGAGAAGAAGGATTAAAAAATTTAGGTTTTTCTCTTGATAAACCCTTAATAGTATCAGTTGGAGGAAGCAGAGGAGCAGAAAAAATTAATTTTACAATGGTAGAATTATTAAAATTAAAAGATAAAAACCTACAAGTTTTGATAATTACAGGGACTAATCAATATGAAAAAGTGTTAGAAAAGGTTAAAACTGAAAATATATATATAGATAAAACAGTTAAAATAATTCCTTATTGTCATAATATGCAGGATGTATATGCTGCCACAGATATAATAATCTGTAGGGCTGGGGCTATTACTTTGGCAGAAATTACTGCAAAAGGGGTTGCTTCAATCTTGATTCCTTCTCCCTATGTTGCTAATAATCACCAGGAGTATAATGCTCGAGTGTTAGAAAAATCTGGAGCTTCTTATGTTATTTTAGAGAAGGATTTGACAGCAGAAAAATTATATAAAAAACTTAAATATCTTTTGGATAATCCTCATCTACTTTCAAAAATGAGAGAGAATGCTAAGAAAATTTCTAAAATTGAAGCTGCTGAGAAGATATACAAGCTTATAAAAAGCATAACTTAATACTTTATGTAACACCCCATCTTATTTATGCATAGTATATGGTGTAAGCTGTTATTAAATTTAGGGGTGATAAGATGGGGAAATTTAAAATCAATGGAGGGAACAGGCTGTATGGTGAATTAAAAGTAAATGGCGCTAAAAATTCTGTTTTACCCATCCTTGCAGCATCAATTTTAAATGAAGGGATTTCTGTAGTACATGGTTGTCCTAAATTAAAAGATGTTTATTCAATGATAGAAATTTTAGAACATTTAGGGGCTAATGTAACTTTTAAGGGGAGAGACATTATTGTAGATGCAAGAAATGTAAAAGATAGTGAAATACCTGATAATTTAATGAGAACCATGAGGTCATCTATATTTTTAATGGGTGCTCTTATATCAAGAAATAAAAAAGCTTTAATGAGTTTCCCTGGAGGTTGTGATATAGGACACAGACCTATAGATCTACACCTTAAAGGCTTGAGAAGATTAGGAATTAAAATTGAAGAGTCTTATGGATATATTAAATGCGAAGGTTGGAAGATGAGAGGAAATGAAATTCACTTAGATTTTCCCAGTGTAGGAGCAACAGAAAATATAATGTTGGCTGCGGTTAAGGCGGAAGGAGTCACTATCATTAGAAATGCGGCAAAAGAGCCTGAAATAGAAGACTTGCAGAACTTTTTAAACTCTATGGGGGCTAAAATATCAGGAGCTGGTACTAACACGATTATCATAGAAGGAGTAAAAAGATTGCATGATACGGAATATGCTATAATTCCAGATAGAATTGTTGCAGGTACTTATCTTTGCGCTACGGTGATAACAAAAGGAGAATTAACAGTAGTAAATGCTTTAAAAGAACACTTAGAGCCATTGTTATCAAAATTGAGAGAGACGGGGTGTAGTATACAAACGGGGAATGATTATATAAAAATTAGATGCGATAAACGTCCCAAATCAGTAGATATGATCATTACCTTGCCATACCCTGGCTTTCCCACAGATTTACAGCCCCAAATGGTTTCTGTTTTGTCTGTAGCAGATGGGACAACAATTGTCACAGAGACAATATTTGATAATAGGTTTAAATACACAGAAGAACTTATACGAATGGGAGCAGACATAAAAGTAGAAGGAAGAGTAGCAGTAATACGCGGTGTTGAGAAGTTAATGGGGGCAAAAGTAGTAGCAAGAGATTTAAGAGGAGGAGCTGCTTTGATTATTGCAGGCTTGGGGGCGGAAGGTACTACAATAGTAGAAGAAGCAGAACATATTGATAGAGGATATGAATCCATCGAAAAGGCTTTAAAAAGCGTGGGAGGGGATATTGTAAGAATAATGTAAAACAGCGTCATGCTGTTTTACATATGCAAAACAAAAGTACAAGCAGGGGATGGTTTAATGGTTAGCATTGGTAATAAACGATTTTTAACATTTATGTTTTTGACGTTGATATTTGTAGTTTTGATTTACCTTATTATGTTTCATTCAAAATATTTTGAGATTAAAACCATAAAAGTTGTAGGCAATAGAATTTTATCTTATAATGATATTAAAGAGTTAGCTAAGATAGATTATGGGATGAATATTTTTAAAGTTAATTCTAAGAAAATAGAAAGTAGTTTACTTGCTAACCCCTATATAAAGGAGAGTAAAATAAAAGTTCAATATCCTGATACTGTAGAAATATTTATAAAAGAAAGGAAAATAGTTGCACAAATTAAATATCAAAAAGATTATTTAATGATAGATAAAGAAGGAATGGTAATAAAAAAGGGGAATTATAACCCTGAAATTCCTGTTGTAGAAGGAATGAAAGTTGAGAAATATCAAATGGGTAAAAAGTTGAATGATATTTTTGAAAAAAGCTATTTGGGAACACTTTTGGGACTCATAGAAGGTTCGAAATCTTATTCTGCTATAAAATATATGAATGAAAAACAAATTATATTAGTTACAAAAAATGGCATGGAGATATTTTTTGACAATCCTTCGGATGTTAATTATTCTTTCAAATTTGCCGAATTAATATTAGAAGATTTAGCTAAAAAAGGGCATCATAAAGGCACAATTAAATTTATTGGAGACGGCAATCCGGTTTTTATACCATAGAGGATGGGGGTACTTATGAAAAAAAGTGTATATATTTCTGTAGTTTTAGTTTCAATAGTATTAGGAATAATGCTTTCTACTCAATTTAAAATAGTAAAAAAAAGCGGTATAGTTACGGTACAGAGGGCGGAAGAATTGGCAGCTCAATTAAAAGAACTGCAGTCAGAAAAAAATGCTCTTTTAAAGCAAATTACTGATTTAGAAGAAAAAATAAATGCTTATGAAGACTCTGCTTCAAAAAATAGTGTGATTACCCAAACTTTGAAAAATGAAGTAGAAAAATATAAAGAATTAGCAGGATTGACTGACCTTCAAGGTCCGGGATTAATTGTAACCATAAGCGATAGCAAACAAGCTGTTCCTCCAGGGCAAGACCCTAATTTATTTTTGGTTCACGATGAGGATTTGTTGCGAGTTGTAAATGAGTTAAGGGCAGCAGGAGCGGAGGCTATTTCCTTAAATGATCAACGATTAATTGCGACTTCAGAAATTAGGTGTGTTGGTCCTACAGTAAATGTAAATTCGGTGCGTTTTTCTGCGCCGTATGTTATAAAAGCTATTGGCGACCCTGATACGTTAGAGGCTGCTCTTAAACTAAAAGGTGGAGTGGTAGATACTTTATCTACTTGGGGAATAGAGGTAGATATCAAAAAGTCGGACAACATAGTGGTTAAAAAATATGATGGTGTAATAAAGTTTAAATATGCAAAACCTTTAATTGAAGGAGAGAAAAAGTAATGGCTTATATCATAATAATTAGTTTATTAATAGGAATAGTAATAGGTTTTATTTTGCCAATTAATATACCCAGCACTTATGTTTCTTATTTATCTGTTGCCATTCTTGCAGCACTGGACTCAGTTTTTGGTGGTATTAGAGCAAGTATTGAAGAGAAGTTTGACAATCTTATTTTTATAACTGGCTTTTTTGGCAATGCGATATTGGCAGGAAGCCTTGCTTATATTGGAGATGTGTTAGGAGTTCCCATTTATCTTGCGGCGATTTTTGTATTTGGAAGCAGGCTATTTGTCAATTTTGCATATATAAGGAGATATCTGATAGACAAGATGCGGAGAAGATAGCAGTCTCCTGAAGGAGGATTTGGTAATGGGTGATTTAATAGTTGGGTTAGACATTGGCACATCTAAAGTCTGTACAATTATTGGAGAAGGGGATAAAAACGGAGAACTGCATATTGTTGGGATTGGCTATTATCCTTGCAGTGGAGTAAAAAAAGGTGTTATTGTAGATATAGATGAGACTGCCTATTCGATAAAAAAATCTGTAGAGCAAGCGGAAAGAATGGCCAATCAAAAAATATCCTCTGTCTATTTGAAAATATATGGGGGATTGACGACAATATATAAAAACAATGGAGTTGTAGCAGTATCCCGAGAAGACAGAGAAATAACAAGACAAGACGTGGATAGAGTTTTACAAGCTTCTAAAATTATTGCAATTCCTTCTGATAAAGAAATTATTGATGTTATACCATTAGAATATATTGTAGATGGGTATGGGGAAATAAAGGATCCTGTCGGAATGGCAGGCATAAGGTTAGAGGTAAATGCCGCTATAGTAACAGGTAGCGTTACTGCCATTCAAAACATGGAAAAATGTGTTAAAAAAGCAGGATTAGAGGTAGAGGGAATAATTGTGGGCCCTTTGGCTACAGGAGAAGCAGTGCTTTTAAAAGATGAAAAAGAGTTGGGAGTTGCATTAATTGATGTGGGTGCAGGAGTGACAGATATTTCTGTTTTTAAAGATGGCAACATTATTTATTCTTCTATGATAGCAGTTGGAGGATGGCATATCACAAACGATTTGTCTGTAGGGTTAAAGATTTCTTTTGAGGAAGCCGAAAATATTAAGAAGAAATATGGAACTTTAGAAAAATTACCTCTTGAAAAATTAGAACCAATTAAAATTGCAAGTCTAGCAGGTAAAAACAAATCAACTACAGATGTAAATGAAATATCTGATATAATAGAAGCAAGGGTTTCTGAACTTTTAATGCTTGTATACGAGAGATTAGAAGAAGCGAAGGTTTTAGAAGATATTGTTACAAATGTTGTTATAACAGGTGGAGGTATTTCTTTCTTAAAAGGTAACATAGAGTTGGCGCAAAAAATTTTTAACAGAAACATTCGCATTGGTTCACCGCAAAATATTGGAGTAGCAACTCCTATTTACTCGGCAGGAGTAGGAGTGGTAAAATATGTATATAATAATAAAAGGTTTATGCATAGCGTCCAACAGACTGATAAAAAAGAGAAAAAAAGCTTTAAGTTAGTTGACAAGCTTAAAGAAATATTTAGTGATTTTTGGGCATAAAGAGGAGGGTTTTTTGTGATAGGTATAGAAACCGATATGGAACAATTTGCTGCTATTAAAGTAATAGGAGTTGGTGGTGGAGGCGGAAATGCTGTAAACCGAATGATCGATGCTGGCCTTCGCGGTGTTGAGTTTATTGCAATTAACACAGACAAGCAAGCTCTTTATTTATCAAAAGCTGAGACAAAAATACAAATTGGTGAAAAATTAACAAAAGGGTTAGGAGCAGGAGCAAACCCAGAAATTGGGAAAAAAGCCGCTGAAGAATCTAGAGAAGAAATAGAGAGAATTATAAAAGGCGCTGATATGATATTTATTACTTCTGGCATGGGAGGAGGTACAGGTACAGGAGCCGCTCCGGTTGTGGCGGAAATTGCAAAAGAGCTAGGAATTTTGACGGTTGGTGTTGTCACAAAGCCCTTTACCTTTGAAGGAAGAAAAAGGATGGCTCATGCAGAAATGGGAATTGAAGAACTTAAAAAACATGTAGATGCTCTTATTACTATTCCTAATGATAGGTTATTGCAAGTGGTAGAGAAAAAAACTTCAATGATTGATGCTTTTAAATTAGCGGACGACGTTTTAAGACAAGGGGTTCAAGGCATATCCGACCTTATCGCAGTCCCTGGACTTGTCAATGTCGACTTTGCCGATGTTAAAACTATTATGACAAATACAGGTCTTGCACATATGGGAATAGGCATAGCTTCTGGGGAGAATAAGGCTACTGAGGCAGCGAAACAGGCAATTCATAGTCCCCTATTGGAGACTTCAATTGAAGGCTCAAGAGGAATTCTTTTAAATATTGCAGGAGGGCCTAATTTAACCATATTTGAAGTCAATGAGGCGGCTAATTTTATCTATGAGGCTGCTGACCCTGATGCAAATATTATATTTGGTGCAGTAATAGACGAATCATTAGAGGACCAAATAAGGATTACTGTAATAGCTACAGGATTTGAAGGAAATGAAAAATCTAAGGATACAGCAAAGAAAAAAGACACTAGGGAGCCTGAGGTAAAATTAGAAAATATTATAGAAAGTGATGATTTGGATATACCTACTTTTTTAAGAAGAGGAAGACGATAAATCTGCAAAGGTTTCTTTGCAGATTTTTTTTATACAAAAATTCTACAAAAACAGCCTAATTTTTATTCCAAAATATTACAATAAATTTGCGATTTTTATTTTATAATATGAATAAAATAAGCAAATGGGAATATACATTGTATAAGAATTAAAAGTGTCTCCGGGGATGGTATGAATGTATTTAGACGTGATTTTTTTTGAAAATTTGATTGTTAACTATTTTATTTTATCTCTTACACAAAAATTTTCTAAAAAAGATAGCAAACCTATTAAACTTTTTTCCGGTGCATTATTGGGAGCTTGCTATGTCCTAATATTTTTTTTGTTACCCTATAAAATGATTCACGAAGTTTTTACAAAAATTATTTTATCTCTCTTAATAATATATATGGCATTTACTCCAAAAACATTAAAAGAATTTTTGAGAATTTTATCAGTTTTTTACCTAATTTCTTTTGCAATAGGTGGGACAATTTTTGCGGTTTTGTATACGACAAAGCTTAATTTATATAGTTTATGGATTGGAATATTAATAGCTATTTTACTTTTATACACCAATTGGGATTATATAATAAGAAAATCAAATGAGAAAAAAATGTTATACAGCATAAAAATAGAAATTTTTCAAAAACAAATAGAGATAAAAGGGTTATTAGATACTGGAAATAGATTATATGACCCTTTATCTAAATTGCCTGTAATAGTAGTAGAGTTTTCGGCTATGAAAAACATACTTCCAGATAATATGGAAATTTTACTAAATGAAAGGGACATAGATTTTAACAAAATTTTTGAAGTTTTGAAAGAAGAAAGATGGTTATCGAGGATAAGATTAATACCATTTATGTCAGTAGGGCAGTCTAAAGGAGTAATGCTAGGATTTAAACCAGATAAATTGGTTGTAAGTGAAAAAGAGATAAGCAATGTAATAGTAGGAATATACAAAAGCAAGATAGATAAATATGGTAATTATGCGGCGCTGTTAGCACCAGAAATTTTGATATAGTGGGGGTGATTAAAGTGCGACTAAAAACAAAAGTAAAAATAGAAATGCTATTGCTGTGGAAAAAATTCCTTGATTTTTTAGGTTTGTCTGAGGGCGTATTTTATATTGGAGGAAGTGAAGCATTGCCTCCCCCTCTTTCTATGGAAGAAGAAACGTATTTAGTTTCAAAAATGGAAAAAGGAGATAATGAAGCAAAAACGGTACTTATTGAAAGAAATTTAAGGTTGGTAGTATATATAGCCAAAAAATTTGAAAACACAGGAGTAGGAATCGAAGATTTAATATCTATTGGCACGATTGGACTTATAAAAGCCATTAATACTTTCAATCCCAAGAAAAAGATAAAATTGGCAACTTATGCTTCTCGCTGTATTGAGAATGAGATATTAATGTATTTAAGAAGAAATAGCAAGACCAAATTAGAGGTTTCTTTTGAGGAGCCTTTAAATGTAGATTGGGACGGAAATGAACTTTTGCTTTCAGATATTTTAGGTACTGATAATGAAACAGTTTATAAATATATCGAAGATGAGGTAGAAAGGGAATTATTGACTTCTGCATTAAAGAAATTACCAGATAGAGAAAAAAAGATAATAGGACTTAGATTTGGATTAGATGGTGGAGTAGAAAAGACTCAAAAAGAAGTGGCAGATATGTTGGGAATTTCACAGTCTTATATTTCACGGTTAGAAAAAAAGATTTTAAAAAGATTAAAAAAAGAAATGAATAGACTAATCTGAGCTTTTCTGTATATTTTTCTATCCTGCCGGCAATACTGTTAATAAGCTAAACATGTGGGGGCAGGATTTATGAATAACAAAGTTGAAATTTGTGGGGTCAATACTTCTAAATTACCTGTTTTAAAACCTTCCAAGCAGAAAGAGCTATTAATACGGATGAAAAATGGAGACAAAAAGGCGAGAGAAGAATTTATAAATGGCAATTTGCGATTGGTACTAAGTGTTATTCAAAGATTTAATAATCGCGGGGAGTACGTAGATGATTTGTTTCAAGTAGGATGTATAGGGCTTATAAAAGCTATTGACAATTTTGACTTAGATCAAAATGTAAAATTTTCTACTTATGCTGTTCCAATGATAATTGGAGAAATAAGAAGATATTTAAGAGATAACACTCCTATAAGGGTGAGCCGTTCTTTAAGAGATATAGCCTATAAAGCATTACAGGTAAGGGACAAATTAGTATCGGAAAATTCCAAAGAGCCGACAGTAGGCGAAATAGCTAAAGAGCTGGATCTTCCACGTGAAGAAGTAGTAATGGCTCTTGATGCTATTCAAGAACCGGTTTCTTTGTTTGAACCTATATATCATGATGGTGGAGATGCGATTTATGTAATGGACCAGGTCAGCGATGATAAGAATATTGACGAAGTTTGGCTTGAAAAAATTGCTTTAAAGGAGGCGATACAAAAACTTAATGAAAGAGAGAAATTGATATTGACACTCCGATTTTTTGAGGGTAAAACTCAGATGGAGGTAGCAAAAGAAATAGGAATATCTCAAGCACAAGTTTCAAGATTGGAAAAAGCAGCTTTAAATCACATGAGGAAATACATCTAGCTTATCAGGAATGATAAGCTAGATTTTTTCATATAATTTTATGAAAAGGAAAAGGACCAAAGGGGGAAATTAAGATGATTAAAGCTTCAGAATTAAGAGATAAAGATGTTATAGATATAAATACAGGAGAAAAATTGGGGAATATAATTGACATTGAAATAAATCTTGAAGAAGGGAAAGTGGAGGGGATAGTTATACCAAAAGAAACAAGTTTTTTTAGGTTCTTTAATAAAGATATAGAAATTTATTTACCATGGGAATCTGTAAAAAAGATTGGAACAGATGTGATATTGGTAGATTTCAAAGACAAAGAAGCTCAAGTTTGACTAATGAAAACAAGTTTATTATAATTTTATTAAATAATTAAGAATTGTTGGAGGTAATAAGATGAAATGCCCTTATTGTGGGTATCCGGACTCAAAAGTTATTGACTCTCGACCTACAGATGATAACACTTCTATAAGGAGAAGAAGGGAATGTTTAAAATGTGGAAAGAGATTTACTACTTATGAGAAAGTAGAACAATTGCCTATACTTGTAATAAAAAAGGACAATCGCCGAGAGGTCTATGACAGAGATAAAATATTGAAAGGCATGATAAAAGCTTGTGAAAAAAGGCCAGTGCCTATAAAAGTTTTAGAAGAAATTACAGATGAAATTGACAAGAGAATAATAAATTCAATGGAAAGAGAAATAACCTCCACTGAAATCGGAGAAATGGTAATGGAAAAGTTAAAAAATGTAGATGAAGTAGCTTATGTTAGGTTTGCCTCTGTTTATAGGCAGTTTAAAGATATAAATACTTTTATGGACGAACTTAAGAAACTTCTTAAAGAGAGTGAGACAAAAAAAGAAAATGCATAACTTTTTGCTTCAAAGGTGTACAAGCCATATTACCTGGAGGTGTCAAAATGGCCCATAGGGTGTTGGTTATAGAAGATGAAGTTCATATATTGGAACTTTTAAGGTATAACTTGGAAGCAGCAGGGTACAAAGTCATTACTTCGGAAAATGGAAAAGAAGGATTGGACAAAGCACTTGAAGAAAAACCTGATTTGGTTATCCTAGATTTGATGTTACCAGATGTTGATGGATTGGAAATATGTAAAATTTTAAAAAAGAATGATGAAACCAAAAATATTCCTATAATAATGTTAACGGCAAAAAGCGAAGAATTTGACAAAGTATTGGGATTGGAGTTGGGAGCAGACGATTATATTACAAAACCCTTCAGCGTAAGAGAATTGTTGGCTCGAATTAAAGCTGTTCTTCGGCGAACCCAGCAGCCAGAGGAAGAAAAAGAAGAAATAATAAGATTTGGTGATATAGTTATTGATACTGGAAAGCATTTGGTTTATAAAAAAGGAAAAGTATTAGACTTGACTTTAAAAGAGTTTGAGCTTTTGAAACTTTTGTCTCAAAATATGGGTAAAGTATTAACTAGAGACTATCTCTTGGATAAAGTGTGGGGGTATGAATATGCTGGAGAGACTCGAACCGTTGATGTCCATATCAGGCATTTAAGAAAAAAGATAGAAGACGATGATAAATCTCCTGTGTATATTGAGACTGTCAGAGGAATTGGATATAAGTTGAAGGATAAAGGTGAAGTCTAATGCTAAAGAAATCCTATTGTAAATTGCTTTTAATAGACCTACTTGGGATTTTAATAGTTGCTCTATTTTTTTTAGGCTATGCTCCAATGACCAGATTTATTTTTGCTATTTTTTTGGGAATTTTAGTAACATTTTTTTTAAGTTATAGATTTATAAAAAATATAGTAGAGCCTATAAAAGAGATAACTGAGATTACGAAAGATATTGCAAATGGGATATACAGTCATGGACTTGAAAGCGATTCTATTGATGAAATAAAAGAGCTTTCTCATGCAATTGACTCTATGTCCTATAAATTAAAAGTGACTATAGAAGAATTAAATGATAGAAATGCAAAATTAGAAGCTATTTTAAAAAGCATAGTAAATGGGGTTATTGCATTTGATAATAATGAAAGAATATTGCTCATAAATGACGCTGCGAAGAAAATTCTAAATATAAAAGGAAAATATTTAATCGGTAAACACATCCTGGAGATTGTAAGAAACAGCAAGTTATATGACCTTTTTGAAGATGTTAAGAAAAATAAAAATTCCCCTTCTAAAAGTTTAGAGCTAAATGTTTTTAATAAACACCTCAAAGTGTATACCAGTCCAATTCTTCATCCAATTTCCCATCAAAATTTGGGCTTTGTGTTAATAATAGATGATATTACAGAAATGAGAAGATTAGAAAAAATAAGAAATGAATTTGTGGCAAATGTATCCCATGAGCTTAGAACGCCTTTAACGTCTATTAGGGGTTTTATTGAAACTTTAAGAAATGGTGCTATTGAAAACCCTGAAGCAAGAGATAAATTTTTAGATATAATTGATTTTGAGTCTGAAAGACTTACAAGACTTATAAACGATATACTCACTCTTTCTGAAATAGAAAATGTTAAAGAAGGTTATCCGACAGAAGAAACAGAATTAGATAATGAGATAGAGGATATATTATATATAATGGACAAGATGGCGAGAAATAAAAATATTACGTTGATAAAAGATTTAAATTGTCCTGGCTTGGTGATAAATACTAATAAAGATAGATTTCATCAGATGATGATCAATTTAATAGATAACGGTATAAAATACACTCCAGAAGGAGGGTTTGTAAAAGTTTCTACCAGAGAAGAGGGGGATAAAATAATTATTGAAGTTAAAGACAACGGTATAGGAATTTCGAAAGAAAATATTCCAAGGCTTTTTGAGAGATTTTATCGAGTGGATAAAAGTCGCTCAAGGAAATTAGGTGGTACGGGACTAGGCCTTGCTATAGTTAAACATATTGTTGAATCTATGAAAGGGGAAATCTCTGTAGAAAGTGAAGTAGGAAAAGGTACAAAGTTTATCATGAAATTCAACAAAACTGATTTAACAAAGACTTAACAATATTTTAATATTGAATTTACAATAAATTGCTACAATGTACTTGTACAAAAATTTAAATAATTTTGGAGGTGCTTTAATGTTAAATAGTCGATTTCCAAAAGTTGCTATTGCAGTACTGTTAATTGCGAGCTTTTTTACTTTTGCTGCCTGTGGTTCAAAACAACCTCAAAGCGATGATTCTACTACAACCACTGACAATCTTTCAGGTAACATAACAATTGCTGGCTCTACAGCGTTACAGCCATTAGCTGAACAAGCTGCCAAAATGTTTATGGAAAAATATCCTAATGTAGCAATAACAGTACAAGGTGGCGGCAGTGGTACAGGGTTGACGCAGGTAGTTCAAGGCGCAATTGATATCGGAAATTCTGATATTTCTGCTGAGGAAAAATTAGATGCCGATGCTGCAAAATCTTTAGTAGATCATAAAGTTGCAGTTGTAGGTTTTGCTGTAGTTGTGAATAAAGATGTTACAGTTGATAATTTAACTCAGCAGCAACTGGTAGACATTTTTACCGGAAAAATAACAAATTGGAGAGAAGTTGGCGGGCAAGATGAAAAGATAACAGTTATTTTAAGACCTGCAAGTTCGGGCACAAGAGCAACTTTTAAGAAGATCGTGTTAAAAGGTCAGGAAGAAGCAGTAGGCCTTGCTTTGACAGAAGATTCTAATGGAGCAGTTAAAAGAGCTGTAGCAGATACAAAAGGTGCAATTAGCTATATCAGTTTGGCATATATTGATGATACTGTAAAAGTGTTAAAGTATAATGGTGTAGAGCCAACTGCCCAGAACATAATAGATGGTAAATATCCTATTTGGTCATACGAGCATATGTACACAAAAGGAGAGCCTACTGGTGCAGTCAAAGTTTTCTTAGATTTCATGATGTCTGATGAAGTGCAAAAAGGTCCTCTTACTAAGTTGGGATTTATACCTGTTACTGAAATGAAAACAAAATAAAAAATAATGAAAGAGGGGAGCTGGCAAGAACCAGTTCCTCTTTATATAACTATGGAATTAACATAGATTTAACATATATTTAACGTAAATTTAATGAAGTTTTTTTTAAGAGTTGCTACTATAAAAGAAGTGCTATATTGTCATTATATTTTCTTAAATGGGGGAAAGCACATGACAGCTGATAAAAATTATGAAAGAAAGCGGAAAGTGGTTGATTTATTTGGAAAGGCTATCGTTTTCATTTCTGCTTTACTATTAATAATTATCACTGTTTCTCTATTTTTATTTGTAGCATCTAAAGGGCTTTCTACTTTTATAAAAGATGGCATCTCTATAAAAGAATTTTTATTTTCTACTACCTGGAAGCCTGATAGAGATGTTCCCGCAGTAGGTTCATTACAATTTATATTAGGTTCCGTTCTTGTTTCTGTTTTTGCTATTCTGATAAGTGCACCTCTTGGAGTTTCCTCTGCAATCTTTATGGTAGAAATTGCTAAAAAATTAGGGCAAAAGATTTTACAACCAGCTATTGAAATATTTGTAGGCATTCCTTCTGTAGTGTACGGTTGGGTTGGTCTTACAGTGTTAGTTCCTTTTATAAGTAAACATTTTGGAGGATTAGGATTTAGCTTGCTGGCAGGTATATTAGTTCTTACTGTCATGACGCTGCCGACAATTACTAGTGTTAGCACTGATGCTATAAAGTCGTTACCTGTGGAGATAAGAGAAGCGAGTTATGCTCTCGGTGCCACACGATGGCAAACAATAAGACATGTAATTCTTCCTGCAGCGAAGCCGGGAATTTTGACTGCTATTGTATTAGGATTGGCAAGGGCTTTTGGAGAAGCTTTGGCGGTGCAGATGGTTATAGGAAATCGTCCAGTTATTCCTAAATCTTTTTTAGAGCCTATAAGTACTATAACTTCTATCATTACAATGGACATGGGAAATACAGTAATGGGTACCGTATGGAATGATGCTCTTTGGTCTTTAGCATTACTCCTTCTTATGATATCTTTTACTTTCATCATTGTAATTAAATTGGTAGGCAGGAGGGGCATGTATAAATGAAATCTAAATTGCATGACAAAATAGCGACTATATATTTTTACGCTGTTGCTGTGTTTTTAATATTGTTTTTGGTTTTTTTGTAAGTTATATATTGTATCAAGGCAGAACTAGACTTAATGTAGATTTTTTAACTTCCCCTCCAAAATTTATGGAAGCAGGAGGAGGCATAGGGCCACAGCTTTTTAATTCGTTAGAATTATTAATAATAACTTTGATAATTTCTGTTCCTATAGGTTTAGGTGCAGGAATTTATATGGCAGAGTATGCAAAGCCAGGCTTATTAACGGAAATTATAAGGTTATCAATAGAGACACTATCTTCAATGCCTTCTATTGTAATAGGACTTTTTGGACTTTTAGTGTTTGTAACTATGACCGGATGGGGGTATTCTCTCATAGCAGGAGCGCTTGCCCTTACGGTGTTAAATCTTCCTGTAATGACAAGAGTAAGTGAAGATTCAATAAGAAGTGTGCCCAATAGTTTAAGAGAAGCAAGTTACGCTTTAGGTGCTACTAAATGGCAAACAATTGTAAAAGTTGTGGTACCTGCTGCAATGCCTGGAATTATAACAGGAATAATTTTGACAGCTGGAAGAATTTTCGGAGAAGCTGCTGCTTTGTTATATACTGCAGGTATGAGTAGCCCTGCCTTGAATTTTTCAAACTTAAATCCCTCGAGTCCTACCTCGCCTTTAAATATCTTTAGACCTGCAGAAACTTTGGCTGTTTATATTTGGAAGATAAATAGTGAGGGGTTAGCACCTGATGCAAGAGAGATTGCAGACGGTGCCGCAGCGGTTTTATTGCTAATGGTGTTGATTTTTAACATCCTTGCTAGATGGTTAGGAAATGTATTATACAAGAGAATGACAGGCGAAAAATAAAATGGTATAATATTTTTATAAGGAAGGGGAATGCTGGTAAATGAAAAAAATCCAGGTTAAAGATTTAGACTTGTTTTATGGAGATGTTCAAGCCCTCAAAAAAATAAATTTAGATGTAGAGAGAAATAGCGTTTTGGCACTTATCGGTCCTTCTGGTTGTGGGAAATCCACCTTTATTCGTACTTTAAATAGGATGAACGATCTTATCGAGGGAGTTAAAATAAATGGGACTGTTTTACTTGATGGACAAGATGTATACAAAGAAGTGGATGTTATTGAACTTAGAAAGAGAGTAGGAATGGTTTTTCAAAAACCTAATCCTTTTCCTATGACTGTTTACGACAATGTAGCCTATGGTCCAAGAATTCATGGCATAAAAGACAAAAAAAAGCTTAATGAAATTGTTGAAAAAAGTTTGAAAGCTGCAGCTTTATGGGATGAAGTAAAAGATAGACTCTACAAGTCAGCTCTCAGTTTGTCTGGTGGTCAGCAGCAAAGACTTTGTATTGCTAGGACATTGGCAGTAGAACCAGAGGTAATTTTGATGGACGAGCCTACTTCAGCGTTAGACCCTATTTCTACGATGAAAATTGAGGAATTAATTAATGAGTTGAAAAATAAATATACAATAATAATAGTAACTCATAATATGCAACAAGCAGGAAGAGTTTCAGATTATACTGCCTTTTTCTTAAATGGTGAATTGGTTGAATGCGGACCAACGGATAGAGTTTTTTATAAGCCCAAAGATAAGAGGACGGAAGACTATATCACTGGAAGATTCGGTTAAAAGGAGGTGACACAATGAATCGTACTCATTTTGAAAAAGAATTAGAAGAACTTCATTATGATGTCTTAAAAATGGGTAGCCTTGTAGAAGAAGCCATTGCAAGTGCCATTGCTTCTTTAGTAAATCATGACAAAGAATTAGCTCAGAAAATTATAGATGACGATGATAGAATAGATAAAATAGAAGTAGAAATCGATAATAAGTGTGCCAAGATTATTGTAACGCAGCAGCCAATTGCGAGGGATTTGAGGATAGTTTTAACGGGTCTTAAGATTGTTACAGATTTAGAAAGAATGGCAGACCACGCAGTAGATATAGCCAAGACTACTTTGAGGATTGCGCATCAAAAGTATATAAAACCTTTAATCGATATCCCGAGAATGGCTGAAATTGTAAGAGAAATGGTCAAAATATCTTTGGATTCCTATGTACGACAAGATTTAGAATTGGCAAAAGCTATTGGAGAAAAAGACGATATAGTAGATGCTCTTTACAAACAGATTTTTAGAGAACTTTTGACATATATGATGGAGGACCCTAGAAACATTGATCAGGCAACACAATTTTTGTTTGTTGCCCGTTATCTTGAAAGAATAGCTGACCATGCAACTAATATATGCGAATGGGTAATTTATCTGGATACTGGTGAACATATAGATTTAAATTGAAATAAAAAGCGCTCACTCGAAAAAGTGAGCGCTTTTTGTATATTTTTATTGCATTGTGCAAAACATATTTTTGAGAAAAAAGTTGGGGAGTGATTTTGATGCCATTAAGCTATGTTTTGCTTTCGATTGTAGGATTGGTTGTTTTGTTCGGATTTGCCCATAGAGTATTAGATAGAATGAAAATGACAGATACGTGGGCTTTTTTGATAATAATTGGGATGATAATAGGGACATTAATACCTAATATTCCAATCACAAAAACTGTGTCTATAAACATAGGTGGAGCTGTTATCCCTATAGCAGTATGTGTGTATCTTTTTTTGAAAGCAGAAAATACGAAAGAAAGAGTAAATGCAGTTGTGGTGTCAATTGTTGCAGGAATAGCTGTTTTTATTACAGGAAGAATACTTCCTGCAGAACCTGAGGCCATGATTATTGAGCCTAATTACGTTTATGGCATTGTCGGCGGGCTAATCGCGTATCTTTTTTCGCGTTCGAGAAGAAGTGCTTTTATTGGAGGGGTGATGGGGATAATTTTGGCGAATGTGATGCAGGCTATTTTCAACTACATAACAGCTACAAGAGGAACAATATCCATAGGAGGAGCTGGATTTTTCGATTCTGTAGTTATATCCATGATAATTGCCGTATTTTTATCTGAAATAATTGGGGAAACAAGGGAAAAAATACAAGGAGGTACTTCTAAAAAAGACCTTGAACCCAAAGAAGGTATGGCTAGTAGTTTGATAGATACTGACAAAGAAGAAGAGGGTGAAAAAAATGAACAAAAACAAGACGAATAAGTTTGCAATATTAATCTTATTGGTTATCGGGCTTTTATCTTTAAATTTTAGCGGTTATGCAGAGACGCAGCCTGATTATTACACAATCTATGATGAAAAGACAAACAAAGTACTTTTCAGAACTGCCATGGAGGTTTATAAAGGGGATAGATATTTATCAGGGGATAATAAGTTGTATGAAGTTTTCAAAGTTGATAAAAATGAAGGTAAAGCTTATGCAAAATATTTGCAAACAGAAAAACTTCCAGATGTAGAGATAGAAGAAATCTCACAAGCAATGGCAGTAACACAAAATACAAGTGGAAAGAGAGTGGCGATATATTCTACCCACAGTGATGAATCATATCTTCCTTCGGATGGGGCTGCAAGTATCAATGGACACGGGGGTATATACAAAGTAGATGCTGCTTTGCAAAAAGCTTTAGAAGCAAAGGGAATTTCAGTCAAGGTTGACAGGACTTTGTATTTACCTCATGATGCTATGGCATATAGCCGATCAAGGGCAGGGGCGGTCAAACTTTTAAAGGATTTTAAACCGGACTTACTTTTGGATGTCCATAGAGATGCAGTACCGTTCAAAGAATATATACGAAAAATTGCAGGAAAAAATGCCACAGGTGTAAGAATTGTCTTAGGACGAACCAATCCTAATTTAAAAGCAAATCAGCAATTAGCCTATAGGATAAAGGCTATAGCGGATAAGATATATCCAAATATGGTCAAGGATATATTTTTTGGAAAAGGAGATTTTAATCAAGATTTGACTCCCAACTCTTTGCTGATAGAATTTGGTACTTACTCTCATACTAGAGAAAGAGCAGAAGTTTCTGCCTCTTTAATAGCAGATGTATTGGCTAAAGCACTTTACGGTTCAGATGAGCAGAAACAAGTGGGTGCTGTTACAAAAGCTCAAAGACCGCTTCCTGGACAGAACAAAGCTGCAGGTACAGGGATATGGGTTTTGCTTGGTGTTGTTGTAGTGTCAGTAGTAGCTTTTATGTTTTTGAGCACTGGCGGGCGAGAGATGTATCACAAATTTTCTAAAGCATCATGGAAAGAATTTGCAAGTTATTTGGGAAAGTTTAGGCGCAAAAAAGGAGATGAGTCATGAAAATAAATCAAGAATTGTATATTAGCATTGTAGTCTGTGGGATTGTTTTGGGAACACTTACTCGCTTCATATATTTAAGAGTGGATTATAGGCAGTATCCTACTTATCCTCAAGGTTATATGACTCATTTAACCTTGGGAATAATTTCAGCGGCTTTAGGAGCCTTTTCAGTTCCTGCATTAATTGAAAAACAGTATACTGCTGTTACCTTTTTAGCTTTAGCGGCACAACAATTTAAAGAAGTAAGAGAAATTGAAAGAACTAGCTTAGAAAAAATGGAAGCGACAGAATTAGTTCCAAGAGGAGCAGCTTATATAGAAAATATAGCTAAAATTTTTGAAGCAAGAAACTATATTGCTATGGCAGTTGCTGCTCTTACTTCTTTGGCAGTTTATCTTTTTAAAAGTGCTATGATAGGAACAATTGTGGGAGGATTAGTGCTTTATTTGTCTCGTTATGTAATGAAAATTACTTATATTAGAGATATTGCCGAGGTTTTTCCTTCAAAGATTGTTTTTAAAGGACCTTTATTATGTGTTGAGGACGTGGTTTTGGCAGACATTGGTTTGAAAGAAGGGAGAGAAATAATAGAGAAATTTGGAATGGCTGTTGTAATACGACCAAAAGGGCTGGATAGTTTAATTTCCATAAATAACTTAGGAATAAGACAGGCTATTCTCCATGAAGCTGCTAATCAATTGGGGTTAAGAATGAATATTGATACTCCTGAATTAGCTCCTCTTACTATGAACAACAATAAAAATGGAGACATTATTGTAGTTATGGTAGCGATGAAACCTGATATCGATGCTTTTGTGGAAATTATAAAGAATGTACCGGCAATTGAAACTGTAAGAAAGTATCCTTCAAAGTCAAGAGGGGCGAGAAAAGCTTTCAATTGAGGTGATAGAATGGAAGTACATGTAACAGGATATATAATAGCAATAGTAGCTTTAAGAAGAGCAAAAGACAATGTCTCAAGTGGTACTGCACCCATCATTTATGTAGAGAATGAAGAAGAGCAGCAAAAACTTTCTATGTATTTGAGCAGAATTTTTAAGGCAGCTGTTCACGACCTTGAAAATGGAGTATTTATTTTAGTTAAACAATATTAGGTGATATCTATGAAAGTAGTGTATTATAGCTATTATGGGTGCTATTCTTCTCCTATATGTGCATATCTTCATTTAAATGACAAATCCAAAATTGAAAAAGAGGAATTTTTTAAAATTCCTTTTTTGTTTGAAATTGATTATGGGCAAATGAGATATATTGGTAAAGATAGTAATAAAAATGAGGTCTTTGTCATAGGGATGAAAAATTTCAGTGAAAATATCAAAAAAACTTTGTATGGCTTGATAGAGATTTTTAAAATAAAAGAAGATATAATTTTTATAGACACTTCGCAATATGATGTAATTTTTTTTAAAGTGCTGATAAGTTTAAGAAGAAAGAAAATACTAACAAAAATTATTGACAATTTTTTGTATAATTACTATTTAATAAAATGTAATCATATTAAAAGATTTGTAGAGAGTTATAAAAAAATGTTATGAGGTGAGAGGTTTGTGGTTATTGTATATATGTGCTATGGAAGTGCACACTCTTCTGTTGTAGCAGCTTCTATACATATAGGACTTTTGCCTATTGACAGAGTGCCTACTTATGAAGAAATTCTTTCTCTTCCTCATTATGATAAAACTTCCGATGGTGAAATTGGCACTCTTTTTTATATGGGCAAAGATGAATATGGCAATGAAGTGTATATTGTAGGAGCAAAAAATGGAAGACAAATAGTCACAAAGGCAATTTATAGTTTTTTAGCTTTATATGGGATTTCTAGAGAGGAAATACTGGTGGTAGATGCACTTCCTACCATAGGACTTACTACAAAGATTGGAGGTATTACGTCAAGGCGCTTAGGAATTATCTCTTTGGGTAGACCTATAACGGTATATGGCATATTGAAAAAATATAACAATTTCGTAAAATTAGTAACAGATATTAAAACAAAGTTGCAAATAAGGTCTTGACGTATTGATAGTATTAATTCATAATTGAAAGGAGAGGAGACAATTTAGGAGGAGAAATATGCATAGAATAAATATAAAAGATGTCATAAAAGGAAGTATAGGTTGGGATTTAGGTATACAAAAGGGCGATAAACTTATTACATTAAACGGGAAAAAAATAATTGATATAATAGATTACCGATATGAAATGTCAAATGAATTTATACAATTGGAAATTGAAAAGGCTACAGGAGAAAGATACATTTTTGAAGTAGAAAAAGACTATGATGAGGATTTAGGGTTAGTCTTTGAAGAAGAACTAATTGACAGGCCAAAACATTGTAGAAATAAGTGCATTTTTTGTTTTATTGACCAGTTACCTAAAGGAGTTCGCAAATCTCTTTTATTTAAGGATGACGATTATAGGCTTTCCTTTTTACAAGGGAATTTTATTACTATGACTAATATGAATGAAGAGGAAATTGACAGGATAATAAAATATAAGCTTTCTCCCTTATATGTTTCAATTCATGCAACTGATGAGGATGTAAGAGTAAAAATGATAAATAACCCGAATGCAAAAGGTATAATGGATAAGTTAAAAAAGCTTTGTAAAAACGGAATTGAAATACATGGTCAAATTGTTTTGTGTCCAGAAATAAATGATGGTAAAGTTCTTGATAAAACTATCAAGGATTTGTCAAGCCTATATCCTGGTGTAAAATCAATAGCTATCGTTCCAGTAGGACTTACAGACCACAGAGAAAGACTTTATGAACTTAGAACTTTCACTAAAGAAGAAGCGAAAAATGTTGTACAGCAAGTATCCTTATGGCAGGAAAAGCTAAAAAAGGAACTTGGTTCTGCTTTTGTTTTTTTGTCAGATGAGTTTTATGTGATGGCAAATGCTCCTATACCTTCTTATTATCATTACGAGGGATTTCCTCAAATAGAAAATGGCGTAGGGCTCATGGCGTTGTTTAAACATCAATTTCAAAGGAGTCTAAAAGGATTAAAAAAGAATAAAAGTAAAGATATAAATACCACTCCTTACGTTATTGTTACAGGAGTAGCTGCCTATAGGTTTATGGAAGAAATAGCGGAAAAATTAAGAGAAATAGGATTTAATGTAAAAGTGGAGAAGATACACAATGAGTTTTTTGGTCACAATATCACAGTAGCTGGACTTGTGGTGGGGAAAGATATAATAAACCAATTAAAAGATAAAATAAATGAGGAAGTTTTAGTTATTCCTGATGTTATGTTAAAGGAAAGTTCAAATGTTTTTCTTGATGATACTACTGTTGAAGAAATAGAAAAAGAACTAGGAACAAAAGTTATAGTTTCTGAAGTCGATGGGAAAAAATTTTTACAAAAGATACAGAGTGGAAGGTGATAGTATGGCAAGAGCAATGGTGAGTATTGTAGGTAGGCCAAATGTAGGTAAATCTACTCTTTTTAATAAAATTATGGGGAAGAGAATTTCTATTGTTGAAGACAAGCCAGGAGTTACAAGGGATAGAATATGCGGCAATGCAGAATGGCTGAACAAAAAATTTATATTAGTAGACACGGGAGGATTAGACCCAGATGCTGAAGATATTATATTTTCAAAAGTTCGTTTACAAGTGGAAGCAGCGATTGAGGCTTCCGAAGTAATATTATTTTTAGTTGATGCAAAAGAAGGTTTAATGCCAGAAGATGAAGAAATAGCGGATATTTTGAGAAGAGCCAAAAAAGAAATTATTTTGGTTTGCAACAAGGTGGACAATTTTAAAGAACTTCCTCCAACTTATTATGATTTTTTTAGTCTTGGATTAGGGAATCCCATTCCTATTTCAGCCTCGAATGGCTTGGGCATTGGAGAACTTCTAGACGAAATAGTGAAAAAATTGCCTCAGGAAGGGCTAGAATACAGTGAAGAGACAATTAAAATTGCTGTTATTGGTAGACCCAATGTAGGGAAATCTTCGTTGGTTAACAAAATATTAGGGGAAGAAAGAGTTATAGTAAGTGACATTCCAGGTACTACAAGGGATGCCATAGATACTCCTTTTTCAAAAGATGGGAAGAACTATGTCCTTATTGATACAGCAGGAATACGTAGGAAAAGTAGAATAAGCGAATCTATTGAAAGGTATAGTGTGCTAAGAGCTTTAACTGCTATTGAAAGGTCTGATATATGTCTTTTAATGATAGATGCTATAGAAGGTCCAGCCGAGCAGGACACTAAAATAGCAGGATACGCCTTTGAAAATGGAAAAGGTATTATAATAGTTGTTAACAAATGGGATGCTATAAAAAAAAATAATAATACTGTCAATGAATATACCAAGATGATAAGAGAAAAGCTATCTTTTATATCTTTTGCTCCTATCCTATTTATTTCAGCTAAAACAGGTCAGAGAGTGCACAGAGTTTTACAAACTGTAGATAAAGTATGGGGGGAATACAATAAAAGGATTACGACTGGCCTTTTAAATAATGTGCTAAATGAAGCTATGCTTATGTTTCCGCCACCAGCTGATAAGGGCAAACAATTAAAAGTATATTATACTTCACAGGTAGGAATTAAACCACCTTCTTTTGTAGTGTTTGTCAATGACCCGGAACTCATGCATTTTTCCTATTTAAGATTTATGGAAAATACATTAAGACAAAATTTTGGCTTTGAAGGAGTTCCTCTTAAGATTTCCACGAGGAAAAGAGGAGAAAATTAAAAGAAAGGGGGGGAAATATGTACGCTCTTTTACCAGCCGTCATTGCTTATTTGATTGGTTGCATAAACAATGCATATATTTTAACAAAATATACGCGAAAGATAGACATTCGTAATTATGGAAGTGGAAATGCAGGGGCTACGAATGTCTTAAGAGTGTTAGGATATAAAGCTGCGGCTCCTGTTTTTGCACTAGATGTGTTAAAAGGAGTAATTGCAGTTTTAATTGGGAAATATTTAATGGGTACTACTGGTGCTATGATTGCAGGAATAGCAGTGGTATGTGGTCATAACTGGCCTGTGTTTTTAAAATTTAGAGGGGGAAAAGGAATTGCTACAAGCATTGGAGTTGTAATGACTGTAAGTCCTTTTCTAGGGATTATAGCTTTAGCAATTGGAGTTATAATAATTGCTTTGACAAAATACGTATCATTGGGGTCTATGGCAGGAAGCGTTACATTTGTCCTTTTAAATGCATTTTTTTGGAATTCAACACAACTTTTTGTATTTTCACTCATTCTGGCATCTTTAGCAATCTTTCAGCATCGTTCCAATATAAAACGTTTGCTGGCCGGAACGGAATCCAAGCTTGGACAAAAAACAGAAATAAAATGAGAAAGGAAAGTGGCCATGAAAATATCAATATTAGGTGCAGGAAGTTGGGGAACTGCTATAGCGATACATTTAAACCGACTTGGACACCAAATTACTCTTTGGATGAGAAATAAAAACCAGTTTAAGGAAATTGTGTCTACTCGTCATAATAGGAAATATTTGGACGCAGATATTCCTCAAGAAATCTTTATTACTACTGATTTGGAAGAGGCTGCTGAAAATTCATCAATTGTTGTGATTGCTGTTCCGTCCCATGCTGTAAGAGAAATATCAAAAAAATTAAAAGATGTAATTGATAAAAAGGCAATTGTTGTAAATCTTGCAAAAGGAATAGAAACTTCTACTTTAAAAAGAATGTCTGAAGTCATAAAAGAATATTTGTCAAATGATGTGGTTGTTCTATCAGGTCCCAGCCATGCTGAGGAAGTAGTAAAGCAAATCCCTACAGCCTGTGTTTTGGCTTCCGATGATATAAAAACCTGTGAGGCAGTACAAGATGCCTTTATGGATGAGAACTTTAGGTTATATATAAACAAAGACGTGGTGGGAGTAGAATTAGGTGGAGCTTTAAAGAATATTATAGCCTTGGGAGCGGGTATTTCCGATGGTCTTGGGTTTGGTGATAATACTAAAGCTGCTCTTATGACAAGAGGCCTTGCAGAAATTACTCGTTTAGGTGTTGCGCTAGGTTCTGACCCTTTGACCTTTTTAGGTTTGGCAGGTGTAGGAGACCTTATTGTAACTTGTACCAGCATGCTTTCGCGAAATAGAAAAGCAGGAATACTTATAGGTAAAGGCAAAAGTTTAGAAGAAGCATTAAAAGAGATAGGAATGGTAGTAGAAGGAGTTAATACTACAAAATCCGCCTACAAACTTTCTCAAATTCATAAGATAGAAATGCCAATAACTAAAGAAATTTATTCCATTCTTTTTGAGGGTAAAAATCCCTATGAGGCTGTTTATAGCCTTATGACGAGAGATAAAAAACATGAATTGCACGGTATTTGATCTCCGGTATTTCCGGAGATTTTATCATATTTCAATATTTTTTACATATAAATATACTGTTAAAGCATATATATATGAGTGAGAAGAAAAGGATATGGATATATAAAAAGGAGGGAAATGGATTGGAAAACTACGATATCTATAAAAATATTGCAGAAAGAACACAAGGGGATATCTACATAGGAGTAGTAGGCCCAGTGAGAACAGGTAAATCGAGTTTTATTAAGCGATTTATGGACATATTGGTACTGCCATACATAGAAAATCTTCCCCAAAAAGAGAGAATAAAAGATGAATTGCCACAAAGTGCAGCAGGCAAAACCATAATGACTACTGAGCCTAAATTTGTTCCTGAAAAAGCGGTAGAGATAACAATTAATGAAAACACGAGGTTTAAAGTGAGATTAGTAGATTGTGTAGGATATATGGTTAAAGGTGCACTGGGATACATGGAAGGGGATAAACCCCGCATGGTTTCTACTCCCTGGTATGATTATGAAATACCTTTTGAAGAAGCGGCAGAAATAGGGACAAAAAAAGTGATAAATGACCATTCTACAATAGGATTAGTGATTACCACTGATGGAAGCATAACCGACATACCGCGAGAAAATTATGTAGAAGCAGAGGAAAGGGTAGTAAAAGAATTAAAAGCACTGAATAAACCTTTTATAATAGTGCTAAATACAACTAATCCTCAAAGTCCCGAAACAATTAATTTAGCAAAAGAATTAGAGAAAAAATACGATGTACCTGTAGTTGTTTTAAATGTACTTAAAATGGAAATACCAGACATTCATGCAATCTTGGAAAAAGTCTTATTTGAATTTCCTATACGGGAGATTGCAATTGATTTGCCTAAATGGGTAGATGCTCTTGATAAAAGTCATTGGCTTAAGCAAAATATAATGGAAACAGTAAAAGAAAACATAAAAGAACTGTTTAGATTAAGAGACATACCTAAGTTGGTTGGTGGCCTTAAAGAGAATGGAAACTTTTCTGAAGTGTTTATAAAGAAAATAGCTCCGGGAGAAGGTAGTGCAAATGTTGAAATAAAGACTCAGGAAGGCTTATTCTTTAAAATATTAAGTGATGAAAGCGGGCTTGAGGTTCATGATGATAAAGAACTGATGACAATGATGAGAGAATTGGCTTATGCAAAGAGGCAGTACGATAGAGTTAAAGATGCTTTTTTACAAGCTGAAAAAACAGGTGTAGGAGTGGTACCTGCAAGCCTTGATGACATGAAGTTTGAAAAACCTGAAATAGTAAGGCAAGGTGGAAGATTTGCGGTAAGGCTTAGAGCTTCTGCTCCTTCATATCACATTTTTAGAACTGATATTACAACAGAAGTATCGCCAGTTGTGGGAACAGAAAAGCAAAGTGAAGATTTTGTAAAATATTTGACAGAACAGTTTGAGAGTGATCCAGAGAAAATTTGGGAATCCAACATTTTTGGCAAGACTTTGAGCGACCTTGTAAAAGAGGGAATGCAAAACAAGATTGGTTCCATTCCTGAAAACTTAAGTTATAAACTACGAGATACGTTAGAAAGAGTTGTAAATGACAGCGGAGGCGGAATAATCTTTATAATCATTTAGCTATTGATTTTTTCTTTTATCTTGTTTATAATAAATTCTGAGCAAAGTTTCTTTCTGGGTGTGGCGCAGCTGGTAGCGCGCCAGAATGGGGTTCTGGAGGCCGGGGGTTCAAGTCCCCCCACTCAGACCAGTGCTTACAGCATAGTACCGCTTACCTCTAAATGAAAAGGAGGTAGGCGATTTTATTTTAAAGATTTTTTATAAGGGATTTAAAAACTTTTTAGTGAAAACATTAATTAGTAAACATAACAATGTAAAATTTTAAAAACTGTGGTAATATTGAATTAAGGAATTTTATTCTTTTGCCAATGAATGGAATTAATTTAAAGAAGGGAAAATGATGAATGAAATAAGTATTGTGCATCTTAGGGTTTGCTACTTTTATTCATGTAGATGAAAATAGAAGACCAGCGCCGCATAATGTTACTTTATTGAGCCTGAAAATGAGGAAGAAAGAATGCTTGGAGAAAGGGCAAAACAAAATTATTTACGAGATGAGAAATAAATATCAACTGGAGAAAAAACCACTTCTGTAAGGAAAGGGAGTTTACGGGGTAGTGATAAAATGGATACAATAAAGATTTATACCAATATTATAAAAGAGAATATGAATAGACCTGAAAAAGTAAATAAGCTAATAAACTTTGGCCTTGCCGCTGCTTATTATTATGTGAGCTTTTTCAAAGACAAGAGGATTCCCAAATCTCTTCATTACCTAAATAAATATTCTATAAAGAGCATAAAAGATTCTTTAGCAAATCCTCAAAATTCTGCTTGGGTAAACATCTTTGCACCATCTGAATTTTTGATTGCTATAGACATAAAGCCCTTATTTATTGAAGCATATTCTTCTTTCATGTCAGGCTTCTTCATCGAAGATTATCTTATTGATACTGCCGAATCGAGAGGCATGTCAAATACTTTATGCAGTTACCATAAAACTTTTATAGGAGCCAGTGAACTTGATATTCTCAAAAAACCTAAATTTATGATGACCACTTCTATGATCTGTGATGCAAATATACCTACTTTCAAGTATCTTTCAAAAAAACACGGGGTTCCACTGTACATTATTGATATTCCCTACAAATATTCTAAAGATGCCGTAGTGTATGTAAAAAAACAGCTTTTAGAAGTGGCGGGAAAGATTGAGGAAGTTTTTAATAGAAAGCTTGATATTGATAAATTGAGGGAAGTTGTAAGAACAGAAAATAAAACAAGAGCACTTATGAAAGAATATTTAAATTATGCGGGAGAAAAAAGATTTATACCTACTATGACCTTTGAAATGTACATGCTCTTTGCATCCCATGTATTCATTGGAAGTAAGGAAGTATTACATTTTTATGAGATGTTAGTGGAGGATATAAAAAGAGCTCCTGAAAGAAGTGGAAAAAGCATATTTTTTATACACCTTCTTCCTATGTTTGAGAAAAATTTTAAAGATTACTTTAATTTCAACGATAAATTTCACATTGCTGGTAGTGATTTGAATTATGATTTTCTTGAGGAAATTGATGAAAACGACCCATTCAAAGGAATTGCTGAAAAGCTTATCTTAAACTCTTTTAATGGTGAAATAAATAGAAAAGTTGCAAGAATCAAAGAACTGATAGAAAAAATAAAGCCAGACGGCATTATACAGTTTTGTCATTTGGGCTGTAAGCAGTCCATGGGTGGAACGTTTATAATTAAAAATCTTGCCTCAGAATTGGGTATTCCATTTCTTTATTTAGATGGGGATTGTGTAGACAAGAGAAATAATCAAGAGGGACAGAATAGGACGAGGCTCGAAGCCTTTTTTGAAATGCTTTAGTAATCCTTCTGGAGGTGAAAAATTGATAGGGTACATTTGCAAATACACGCCTGTAGAAATAATCGAAGCTTTTGGAGAAAAAGCGGTAAGACTTGATCCAGGATATAAGTCTCATGAGCGTGCTGAAGCACTGATTCATTCAAATATGTGCAGCTTTGCAAAAGGGGTTTTGGAAAATATAATTGAAAATAATATTGAAGAGGTTGTATTAACTGCCTGTTGTGATAGTATAAAAAGACTTTATGATGTGTTAAAAGATAAAGTAAAATTTATCCATCTTCTAGACCTCCCTAGAAAAAAAGATCCTCTCGCAATAGATCTTTTTTACAATGAAATAATTGAATTTATAGAAGCGTATCAGGCCTTTAAAAACAAGAATTTTGCTGAAGAAAGTTTGCTAAAAATTCTAGAAAGCAAGTCTTTTAATAAAGAAAAGAAATCCACTGAAAGCATTGCTATATTAGGTGCGAGGCTTAAAGATGATGTTATAGAAAAAATCACAAATTCTTGTACAGCAAAGGTAATAAATTTTACCTGCACAGGTGAAGAAAGAGTATTCGATATCGAAGCAAAAGATAATTTATTAAAAAGCTACGCGGAATCGCTTCTTAATTTAACACCCTGTATGAGAATGGCAGAAGATCGAAGCAAGTTAATCAATAAAGAATTGAAGGGGATAATATACAATACTATAAAGTTCTGTGATTTTTATTCCTATGAGTATGCTGAGCTCAAAAGCAAAACAGACCTCCCACTTTTAAAAATTGAAACTGACTATAACGATTCAAATAGCGGACAGATTTTAACAAGAATAGATGCCTTTTTGGAATCAACCGGTATTAAAAAGATGGAAAAACAGAAAGCCAAGAAAGGATATTTTGTAGGAGTGGATAGTGGCTCTACTTCTACAAATGTAGTCATAATCGACGAAAACAAAAACATAATATCATATTCTATTATTCCAACAGGTCCTAAAGCTCTGGAAAGTGCTTTTAAAGCTTTTGAAATTGCTTTAAAAAAGGCAGGACTTCAAGAAAAGGATATTACATCAATAGTAGCAACAGGGTATGGAAGAGTAAGCATTCCCTTTGCAGATAGAATTGTAACCGAAATTACCTGTCACGGCAAAGGCGCGTTTTTTATAGACAATGCTATTAGAACTGTTATAGATATAGGTGGACAGGATAGCAAAGTGATAAGATTGGATGACAGCGGCAATGTCATTGATTTTGTGATGAATGACAAATGTTCAGCAGGGACAGGCCGGTTTCTTGAAGTAATGGCAAGAACGTTAGGCATTTCAATAGAAGAAATGGCAAATGTGCATAAGGAAGTAAAAGAAAATATCACGATTACCAGTATGTGCACTGTATTTGCAGAATCAGAAGTAATATCTCTTATTGCGCAAAATAAGGATCAAAGGGATATAATACATGCCCTCAATAAAGCCGTTGCTTCAAAAGCAGTTTCCCTGGTCGACAGAATAGGGAGAGAAGGGAAATACATGATGACAGGTGGCGTTGCCAAAAATCAGGGGGTAGTTTATGCCATCGAAAGCAGGCTCGGTGAAAAACTTATAATCCCATTTGAACCACAGATTATTGGGGCACTTGGAGCAGCACTAATTTCACTTGAAGGTAAATGAGGGTATTATGATAAAAATAAAGTGGTGGTGATGTTGTGAAAATTCTCATAGCTCCTGATAAATTCAAAGAAAGTTTATCTGCTTTAAAGGTTGCAGATAGCATAGAAAAAGGAATTTTAAAGGTTTTTCCAAAAGTCGGTATCGAGAAAGTTCCTATGGCAGATGGTGGCGAAGGGACTGTTGAATCATTAGTTAATGCAACTGGAGGAAAAATAATAAAGACAAATGTAAAAGATCCTCTATTTAGAGATATTGAAAGTTTTTATGGAATATTAGGTGATGGCGAAACAGCAGTTATAGAAATGGCTGCTGCCTCAGGACTTTATCTTTTGAAGGATTATGAGAGAAATCCCATGATCACAACAACATACGGAACCGGTCAGCTTATAAAAGATGCTTTAGATAAAGGCTGCAGAAATTTCATTATAGCAGTAGGTGGAAGCGCAACCAACGATGGTGGTGCTGGCATGGCAACAGCGTTAGGAGTTAAATTTTATGATAAAGATGGTAGAGAAATAGGTCTTGGAGGAGGCGCACTTTCAAAAATTTATTCAATAGATACTTCAAATCTTGATTATAGATTAAAGGAATGTAGGTTTATTGTAGCCTGCGATGTAGCAAATCCTTTAATTGGAGAAAATGGTGCATCAAGAGTTTACGGTCCCCAAAAGGGTGCTACAAAGGAGATGGTAAAAGTTTTAGATAAAAACCTTGAACATTATGGTAAACTTTTAGAAAAGTATTTTAATAAAAGAATAATAGATGTCCCAGGTTCAGGTGCTGCAGGTGGTTTAGGTGCAGGACTCATGGCATTTTTAAATGCACAGTTAAAAAGTGGTATAGAAATAATAATTGAGGCATTAAAGCTTGAAGAGAAAATAAAAGAAGCTGATATTGTAATTTCCGGTGAAGGAAAAGTAGATTTTCAAACAGCGTTTGGGAAAACAATTTCAGGAATAGCTAAATTGTGCAAGAAGCATAATAAACCGCTTATTGTAATAGCAGGAACGGTTGAAGATATAGAAAAACTTTATGAGATTGGAGTTAGCAGCGTTTTTTCGATTATGGAAAAGCCAATGTCTCTTGAAGATGCTATAAAAAACGCACCAACATTGTTAGAAAAATCTGCTGAGAGAATTTTTAGGTTAATCAAAGTCATAAAGGCTTAAAAGATAAAAAAGGAGAGGCGGACTTTTCACCTCTCCTTTTTCAATGTATTTTTTGGCAAGTGTAGAGATGGGAAGTATGTTTTGTAAAGAATTTAGGCGTTTTTTATCCACATAAACAATACAAAAATTTTATATTCATTAAAATATTGAAAAACTGCGAATATTAATGATATAATATTTAAGCACCCGACTGATACTTTTATTGAAAGGATGAAAATAAATGAAAACTATAATAAACACTGAAACTGCGCCAAAGGCTATTGGACCATATTCGCAAGCTATCATGATAAACGGCTTTTTGTACACATCAGGGCAAATAGCAATTGATCCTGCTACAGGAGAACTTGTAGAAGGAGGTATTGAAGCGCAGACTGAAAGGGTTTTAGAGAACATAAAAGCGATTTTAAAAGCTGCGGGGATGGACTTTAACAATGTCATAAAGACTACTGTATTTGTCACTAACATTCGGGATTTTGCTAAAATTAACGAAATTTATGGGAGATATTTTAAAGACAAGCCACCTGCCCGTTCTTTAGTTGAAGTAAAAAGTCTTCCTAAAGGCGCTCTTATAGAAATAGAAGTTGTAGCACATAAATAAAATGTTCTCTTTTTTAAAAGCTATTATAACAATTATAATCTGCTGAAATAGAAAATTTTGGGATACATATTTACTTATAACCATTACTGTTAAAACGTTTTGCTGCGAGATTAGAAGTGATAGAATTAATAAAGGGATGGTAATTCACCATCTCCTTTTTTCTCTATAAAAATATTAGAAACTGTGATAAAATGAATATATACGTAAAGTTTTAGAAGGAAAATCGGCATTTATATAGAATATATTGATAGGTGAGAGATGTGAAAAGATTAGCTAGAATTGTAGTTATATTATTGGTGATGGTTTACATAAGTAAAGTGGGGATAACGACTTTTGCAAACAAAAATAAAACTACAGTCGTGAGGTATGGGACTATTTTAATAGACTTTAATACAAAAGGATATGTTATAAAGAATGAAATGGTGATAAATGCTCCTTTTGACGGTAAAATAAAAAAACTTATACAAAGTGGAGAAAAAGTTCCTAAAGGCACTCCTATTGTAGAGGTTTATTCTACCGATTTTGATGAGGAAAAATTTCATCAATTAGAAGAGATAGACAGAGAACTAAAAAATCAGGATACTAGTATACCTTTTTATTTAGATATTCAAAAATTAGACAACATGATAAAAAAAGAAGAGCAAGATTATCAAAATGCGATACAGCAGAATAGCCCTAATGCAGATAAAATACAAAAAAGGATTGAAGACTTAAAAGCCAAAAAAGAACAAATTTTAAGTAAAGGACCAATAACACTTCAAAAAATTGAAAACTTAAAAGAACAAAAGGAGTATTTAGAAAAGTATATAGAGAAAAATGCGATTACTATAAATTCACCAGAGTCAGGAATAGTAAGTTACTATTTTGATGGCAGTGAAAGTATCCTAAATGAAAGAAATATGTTCAATTTAAATCCGACACAACTTGAAAATTTAAACTTTCAATCCAAAGAGATTAGTACAGAAGTAAAAGGAGATTACCCTTTTGTAAAAATAGTAGATAATTTGGAGTGGCATTTAGCGTTGGTTTTAAATGAAAAACAACAGGGCTTATTAAAAGAAGATAGTAATGTAAAAATTTTGATTGATGATTATGATGGTGAATTGCGGGGAAAAGTTATAAAAACCTACAAAGGTGACGATAAATTGTATATAGGAATAATTGAGATGATAGATGAATATCCTAACTTTTATAAAACTTCTAAAATAAATATTGAAGTTAAAGTTAAAGAGTACAATGGACTTAAAATACCTCTTTCTTCTATTGTGAAAAAAGAAGGAAAAGAAGGAGTTTTTGTAATAAAAAATGGCAGAGTTCCTATTTTTAAAGAGGTAGTAATAAAAGCAACAGATGGCAAATATGCGATTGTAGAAAGCGCTGATAAAACATCTGGATTAAAAGTGTATGACGAAGTAGCGGTAAATGGAGAAGATTACTTGAGCAAATAAAGGGGGGATAAATACGTCTATATGTGAAAATATAAGAAAAATAAAGGAAAACATAAAAGAGCATGCGTTAAAGGTAAACAGAAATCCAGAGGAAATATTAATTGTGGCAGCTACTAAAACTTTCGGTGTAGAAACTATAAAAGAGGCTATTGCTTGTGGTATAACTGACATAGGTGAGAATAAGGTCCAAGAGTTAAATGAAAAATATCCTTATTTAAAAGAGGAGGTAAACTTTCACTTTATAGGACATTTACAGAGAAACAAAGTGAAATACATTATTGACAAAGTAAAGTTGATACATTCTTTAGATAGTATTAAATTGGCAGAAGAAATAGACAAAAGGGCTAAACAAAAGAATCTAATAATAGATTGTTTAGTGGAAATCAATATTGGTGGAGAGGAAAGTAAATACGGGATTTCTCCTGAAGGAATGCATAATTTCGTTAAAGAAATAGAAAAATATGATAATATAAGAATTAGAGGGCTTATGACAATAGCTCCTTACCTTCCACCGGAAGAGGTAAGGCCCTATTTTAGAAAGATGAAAGAATTATTTGAAGAGCTAAAAGAAATTAAGCAGCATAATGTAGAAGTAGAATTTTTGTCAATGGGTATGTCCAATGACTATTGGGTAGCAGTTGAAGAAGGGGCGAATATTGTTAGAATTGGTACTTCTATTTTTGGGCAAAGACAATATAATGTGGAGGGGTAGTTTATGTCTTCAAAAGTGATTGATAAATTAATGAGTTTCTTTGGTATTGATGAGCCAGAAGAAGAGAAAGAAGAAGTAGAATCTTTACAACCTGTTATACCTTACGATAGGAAACCTAAAATTGTCAATATTCATACACAGCCCCAAGTAAAAGTTTTAATTTTAAAGCCTGAAAAGTTTGAACAAGTAATGAATATATGTAATGAATTAAAAAATAAAAAGCCGGTGATTGTAGATTTACAAAAGATGGATAAAAATGAAGCTCAAAGAGTAGTGGATTTTTTAAGTGGTGCAGCTTATGCTCTTAATGGAGAGATAAAGAAGATATCTGGCTATATATTTTTAGTTGCGCCTGAGAATTTTGATATTACAGGGGATATAAAAGATGAAGTAAATTCTTTATACAATTTAAATTGATGAGGAGGAAATGATTTTGCCTGTAAATTTTGCAGTTTTGACAACATTAGATTACTTTTTTGAAGTTATAAATTGGCTTATATTGATAAGGGTTATTTTATCTTTGCTACGAATGGAGAATATGTCAAATCCACTTTCTCGTTTTGTAATCACAACGACAGAACCAATACTTTCACCTTTTAGGGCATTACAATTTAGGTCTTCTATTGGAAGGAATTTAATGATAGATTTTTCGCCAGTTTTGGCAATTTTAGTGATTCAGTATTTAGTTCGCCCATTAGTTTTTAGATTAACATTATTTTTACTGAGGTATATATGATGGACAAGGAATTTACTGCATCCAGATTTGAAGACATAATTAAAAGCGTTCTAAAATCTAAAAGAGTAAAATATACAGACTTTTTAAGTCCATCTGAACAAAAAATTTTTGAAAAAACTATATTAAAATATCGACAGCAAGATATAAACTATAATCTTGAGGGAGGATATCCTTTTGCAGAAAGAAAGATAGCAATTATTTACTTCGATTTTTTACAGCCAGAAGATACCCCTATTTGCGCTGTAAGAATTGAAGGCAATTTTTCTAACCTATCTCATAGAGATGTGTTGGGTTCACTTTTAGGGTTAGGGATAAGAAGACAAAAAATAGGTGATATAATTGTAAAAGAGGATAAATGTGACATATTGTTGCACAAAGATGTGGAAAGTTATGTACTTATGAATTTTTTCAAAGTCGGGAAAGAAAAGGTGAGGGTTAGTTCAATTGACTTGAAAGATGTGATGGAACCTGAAATAAGGTACAAGGACATTTTTTCTACTGTAGCCTCACTAAGGGTTGACAGTGTAGCAGCTGCAGGTTTTGGTATATCAAGAACGAAAGCTTCACAACTTATAAAGTCCGGTCTTCTTCAAATAAATTGGGAGTATACAGATGACCCTTCTTCGGAAGTAAAAGAGGGAGATGTAATTTCTTTACGTGGTTTTGGAAGAATTAGATTGGAAGAAGTGAGAGGTAATACAAAAAAAGGTCGCGTTTCCGTACATATTCTGAGGTTTATATAGTGTTACAAAAGAAAAGGAGGTAGTAATTATGCTGACGCCTATGGACATACATAATAAAGAATTTAGGCGTTCTTTTAGGGGTTATAATGAAGAGGAAGTGGACGAGTTTTTGGATAAAATTATGGAAGACTATGAGATGTTGTACAAAGAAAATGCAGAGTTAAAAGATAGAATTAATATAATGAATGAAAAGCTTCAAAGCTACATAAATATGGAGAACACTTTGAACAATACTTTGATTGTTGCTCAAAATACTGCAGAGGAGTTAAAGAGAAATGCGGAAAAAGAAGCACAGCTTATAATACAAAATGCTCAGCAAAATGCAGAAAAAATATTGGAGAAGGCAAATCAAGAAGTTGTGAGAATAAGAACTGAGCTAGAAAGATATCGCAAGCAATTAAATGTTTTTAAAGCGAAATTTAAATCTCTTTTAGAAGCTCAATTGGAATCAATACTTTCAATAGATGAGAAGGAATTGATTCCAGATGAGGATGAGGAGAAGGATGCAGAGTAGATTAGGGGTAGTGGGGATATTAATTCAAGATAGAAAAAATGTAGCAGACAGGGTAAATCATATTTTAAGTGAGTATGGCTACATTATTGTAGGGAGAATGGGCATACCCTATAAAGATAGAGGAGTGTCTGTTATTGCTTTAATTGTCGATGGTACTACTGATGATATAGGAGCTATGACAGGCAAGCTTGGAAGCCTTCCTGGCGTAAAAGTTAAATCTGCTCTTACCGCTTGAGTCTATATACTCCTAGGTCGTGTAAAATTTTAGTAGGTAAGGCTAAGTAGTTGACATTTTGCTTGAGCTTTTCCGGGACATATGTACTATTGACGAAACACTTATGGTATTATATAATTGTGTAAAAAATATTGTTAAAAGCTGTGATGAGGACGAGTAAGTAGAAGCGACTTCCAGAGAGTTGGCGGTAGGTGCGAGCCAATAAGTCTGTTTCTACTGAAAATCACCTCGGAGCTGCAGGCTGAAATAGGAGTAAGCTGTGCCGGGTTTCCCGTTATCTTAAATGAGAGATTAAGGCAAAGTTTTTCTTTGTCTTAATAAGTAGGGTGGTACCGCGAACTTCTCGTCCCTGACGAGAAGTTTTTTAGTTTGAAAGATAATATTTAAAAGGAGGTAATGTCGGTGGATTACAACAGGACACTTAATTTGCCGAGGACAGATTTTCCTATGAAGGCTAATTTGCCAACACGAGAGCCAGAGATATTAAAAAAATGGGAAGAAATGGATATTTATCATAAAACATTGGAAAAAAATAAAGGTAAGGAAAAATATATTTTACACGATGGGCCACCTTATGCTAATGGAGATATACACATTGGGACTGCCATGAATAAAGTGTTAAAAGACATTATAGTGAAATACAAAACGATGAGAGGCTATTACGCTCCTTATGTACCAGGATGGGACACACACGGTCTTCCTATTGAACAACAAGCTATAAAGACTTTGGGTATTAAAAGGCATGAAGTAAGTCCTACAGAATTTAGAAAAGTGTGTAGGGATTTTGCCTTTTCACAGATTGAAAAACAAAAAGCTCAATTCAAAAGATTGGGAGTAAGGGGAGATTGGGATAATCCTTATCTTACTTTGAACCCTGAATATGAAGCTAATCAGATAGAAGTATTTGGGGAAATGGCTAAGAAAGGTTATATCTATAAAGGGCTAAAGCCTGTGTATTGGTGTCCCAGCTGTGAGACTGCTTTGGCAGAAGCGGAAATTGAATATTTTGATGAGACGTCTGATTCTATATATGTAAAATTTAGAGTTAAAGATGATTTAGGAAAATTTAAAGGAATTGTTGATGACTTAAATAATGTTTATTTTGTAATATGGACTACAACTACTTGGACTATTCCTGCCAATCTTGCTATTGCTTTAAATCCAGAGTTTGATTATGCGCTTGCAAAGTTTGGAGACGAAGTATATATAATGGCAAAAGATATGTTAGATACTGTTAAAAAGGAAGCTCACTTGGGAGATTATGAGATAGTTGCTTTATTTAAAGGAAAAGATTTAGAGGGCATGAAGGCTATCCATCCTTTATATGACAGAGATTCTTTAATAATCTTGGGTGAGCATGTGACTTTAGAAGCGGGTACTGGCTGTGTTCACACTGCTCCCGGCCATGGGGAAGAAGACTTTTTAGTTGGGCAAGAGTATGGTCTTGAGGTTTTAAATCCAATAGATGACAAAGGATATTTTACAGATAAAGCGCCAGGATATGCTGGTCTGTATTATGAAGAGGCTAACAAGGTTATAAAAGAAGACTTGAAAAAAGCTAATGCATTGGTAGCAGAAAGCCATATTACTCACTCATATCCTCATTGCTGGAGATGTAAAAGTCCAATAATATTTAGAGCAACAGAACAATGGTTTGCTTCTGTAGAAGGATTCAGAAAAGAAGCACTAAAATCTATTAAAGAAGTGAATTGGTATCCTTCTTGGGGCGAAGAGCGCATAACTAACATGGTAAAGGATAGACGAGACTGGTGTATTTCAAGGCAAAGGGTGTGGGGGGTGCCAATTCCTATATTCTACTGTGAAAACTGTGGAAAACCTCTTATAAATGATGATACAATAAATGCAGTTAAAGAGATCTTCAGGCAAAAGGGTTCAGATGCATGGTTTGAAATGTCAGCTGAGGAGATATTACCAAAAGGGATTACTTGTGAATGCGGTTCTATAAGGTTTAGAAAAGAGACAGATATAATGGATGTGTGGTTTGATTCAGGTTCCAGCCATGCAGCTGTGCTGCAAACTCATCCTGACCTAAAGTGGCCTGCAGAGCTTTATTTAGAAGGTTCAGACCAACACAGAGGATGGTTCCAGTCTTCCCTCTTGACATCTGTGGCAACGCGTGGCAAAGCACCCTACAAAAACGTATTGACCCATGGGTTTGTCGTAGATGGTGAAGGAAGAAAAATGTCAAAGTCTTTAGGAAATGGTGTTGACCCGGCTGATGTTATAAAAGAATATGGAGCAGATATTTTGAGGCTTTGGACTGTTTCTGCTGATTTTACTTCAGATATGAGGATTTCAAAAGAAATTTTAAAACAGATGACAGAAGCTTACAGAAAAATACGTAATACCAGCAAGTTTTTGTTAAGCAATCTTTATGACTTTGACCCTGATAAGGATATGCTCCCTTACGAAGAACTCTTAGAAATAGATAAATGGGCTTTATACAGGCTTAACAGAGTAGTTGAAGAGCTTACAGAGGCTTTTGATAAATATGAATATTACGATTTTCTCCATCTGGTTCATACATTCTGTGTAGTAGATATGAGTAGCCTCTACTTGGACATTTTAAAAGACAGATTGTACACTTATCCTGCTGCTTCTAAAGAGAGAAGAGCGGCTCAAACGACACTTTACATTATTTTAGACACTCTTGTAAGGTTGATAGCACCAGTGCTTACATTTACTTCAGAAGAAATATGGTCATATATGAAGCACGACAGTCAAAATAATTTTGAAAGTGTTCAGTTAGCTGATTGGCCAGAGGTCCAAGAAAAATACAATAATCCTTATATAATAGAAAAGTGGGAAAAGCTTTTTGACATAAGAAAAGATATTTCTAAAGCTCTTGAAATAGCGAGAAGTGACAAGAAGATAGGTCATTCTTTAGAAGCACAAGTGGATATATATCCATCTCAAGAACTTTATGAATTCTTTAAAAGATTTAATGACCTCGAATATGTGTTCATAGTTTCAAAAGTGGTACTTCATCAACCAGAAGAAACTGTTCCTCAAGATGCTTATAAAAGCGAGGATTATGATTTAAAAATTATAGTAACCCATGCACCAGGTGAAAAATGCGAACGCTGCTGGATGTACAGTGATACAGTAGGAACTATAAAAGAACACCCAACCATTTGCGCAAGATGTGCTTCACATATTGAACACCAACCACAAGTTTAAAAAGGGGATTTTTCCCCTTTTTAAATATATTGTTAGGAGGTGTATTATGAATTTACTTATTAAAAACATAGCTTTGCTACCTATGGAAGGAGAACAAACTATTATAGAAAGTACTAACATTTATATTAAAGGAGACACAATAACTTACATAGGAGAAATCAATCCGGATATGAAAGTTGACAGGGTTATAGATGGTACAAAAAAAATCGCAATGCCAGGTCTTATAAATGCTCATACTCATTTGGGAATGTCTTTGCTTAGAAATTATGCTGATGATGTACCCTTATTTGATTGGCTAAATAAACATATCTGGCCCGTTGAATCTAGGCTTTCAGCAGAAGATATTTATTGGGGATCTTTGTTGAGTATGATAGAGATGATTTATTCTGGCTCTACTACTTTTTGTGATATGTATTTTTTTATGGAAGAAGTAGCTAAGGCAACAGAAGAAGTAGGAATAAGAGGAGTGTTGACAAGGGGTATTATAGAAGAGAGTGATGTTAAAGCAAATAAAGAAAAGTTAAGAGATACGAGAGAACTTTATAATACCTGGCATAACAAAGCAGAAGGAAGAATCAAAGTAATGGTGGGCCCACATGCACCTTATACTTGTAGCCCCTCCTATTTGAAAGAAATAGTAGAATTAGCTAAGGAGTTAAATACAGGAGTTAATATTCATGTGGCAGAAACAAGTCAAGAAGTAAAAGAGAGTTTCCAAAAGTATGGAAAATCTCCTGTGAAGCATTTAAAAGATATAGGAGTATTTGACGTTCCAACTGTAGCGGCTCATTGCGTTCATGTAAGCGATGAAGACATTGAAATATTAAAGGAAATGAAGGTATCACCAGTTTACAATCCTACCAGTAATGCCAAGTTAGCCAGCGGTTTTGCTCCTGTGAATCAAATGCTAAAAAAGGGAATAAACGTAGCTTTGGGAACAGATGGTCCAGCCAGTAACAATAACCTAAACATGTTTGAAGAGATTCATTTTGCTGCGACCATCAATAAAGCTTTAAATTGCGACGCCCTTGCTGTACCGGCTTTAGAAGCTTTAAAAATGGCGACTATAAATGGAGCTAAGGCTTTATTGTGGGATAAAGAGATAGGTTCCATCAAAGTAGGAAAAAAAGCGGATATAGTGATTATTGACATTGACAAACCCCATTTTTATCCACACAACAGTTTAATTTCTGCTTTAGCTTATACTGCTCAAGCATCAGATGTGGATACAGTAATAATAAATGGTAAAATAATAATGGAAAATAGGGAAATAAAAACCGTAGATGTGGAAAGAGTAATTTATAATGTAGAGAAAAGGGCAAAAGATTTGATACGAAGATAATTGATGCTTTTATCTACTGCGTAATCTTACAGACTAAAAATTTACGAGAATTTTTTGTAAGCTTAGGACAGTCCGCTTTTTGAACGCTGCGACAGGGATCATTTCTTTTTTAGAAAATTTTGGGTGAGGAAGATGACTGGAATTGATAATAATTTTATAGTGTTTTACCAAAAACAAAATCCTGTAACAGAGATACTTGATTTAACAAATAGTACAGAGGATGTCATTTGTGAAGTTGTAAAAATAGATGGGAAGAATTTGATGCTTAAAATGGGTTCTAAAATAATTTTTGCAACAAACAATTCTTCTTTTTCTTTTAAACAGGGCGACAAGGTTTTGCTAACTCAACCTAAATATCAAGATGGTAAAATAATTTTTAAAGTTGCCCATTTTTTTCTAAATAAAAATGCTGTTATAACAAACTTCAATACAAGAGATATTCTCCTTGACAAAAATCCCGTTAAATTATTATTATCGAAAACTAGAAGCAACAATCTAAACCTATCAACTAATATAGTTGAAGCAGAAAAGGAACAGTATGTGACATTTATAGAAGCAAAAAAAATTCCGCAACCTCTTTTGAAATTTGTAAAAGGAGTAGGAGTTTTTATAGGGACATTAGAAACAGACGGGGAAACTTTTCTTATAAAGGTTGGAGATACCTTTTTTGAAATAGATGGTGAGCTACTAGATTTGCCGCAAAAAGGAGAATTTGCAAGTAAGGACATCATGAGTCTCAAAAGCAATGATTTTTTGTTTATTTTCAACCAAGAAGAAGGACTTTTCATAATTCCCAAAGAGAGGATATTAAAGGAGGATTTCAACAGTTTCATATTAAATATCCTTTCGAACACCTCAATCCGACCAAAGGATGAAGAAGACGTTTTAGCAATTTTGAGCTTAATTCTTGCCAAAAAGCCTCTTACAAAAGAAGAGTTCTTCAAAGAAAAGGTACAGATTCATAAATTTATAGAAAAGCTGGCTGATTTTTATAAAGAAGAATTACAACCAACCAAAGAAGATGTATTTCTTTTATTTAAGGTTTTGCAGCAGAATAGAGTAACTAAGTCCAAAATTGCTCAGATATTAGATACTGTGAGGTTTAATGATAAGAGTCATATAAAATTTGACTTTGGTAGCTTTTATTTGAATACATTTAATCTCAAATTAGATGTAAATAATAACTCTTTTGAAATTCAATTTTTTGTGAATAGAAAAAAAGAATTAGATTTTAAAGCAAATTCAGTCATGATTAGACTTAACACTCAAAACTTAGGATGTATAGGTGTTTATGTAAAAAGAGTTTATTCAAACAAGTTCGAAGCTATTTTTATTTCAGATAGACTCTCTACACTGAAATTGGTAAACGACAAAGAAAAAATTTTAGTTGAGTCTTTAAAGGCTAAAGGGTATAGTTTAGAGCTTGATTACAGAATGGAAAAAACTTCGACGCGCAGTGCAATCATGAATTTTTTGATTCTTGAAACGGGACTTCAAAAGATTGATATAAGGGTGTGAAATAATGGGTGGTAAGAGACGAAAAAAAGCAGTAGCTCTCAAATATGACGTTCAAGATATTGCACCAAAGGTAATTGCAAAAGGACAAGGGTTTATAGCTGATAAAATTCTTGAAAAAGCGCAGCAACAAAAGCTTCCCATTTATAAAGATGAAGAAGTTGTAGAAAAATTGTATAATTTAGAAATACAACAATATATTCCAGAAGATTTATATAACATTGTAGCAGAAATTTTGATTTTTATTGGTTACTTAGATAAAATAGCCAAAAATGAAACGAATGGGTAATGAAGAATCAAAAGCGATCGATTTGAAAAATTGTCTAAAATAACAAACTTGACAGTTTATTTGCAATATTATATGATTTTCTCAGAACAACTTGTCAAACAACTTATCTTACAAAATGCTTAAAAATCGAGGGTGATAACGTTGCTAATGCAATCAGAAAGGGAACAAATAGTAGAGTATGGGAAAAAACTCATAACTTCTAATCTCACTAAAGGTACAGGAGGAAACTTAAGTATTTATAATCGAGAAAAAGGTTTGATGGCTATAACACCTTCTGGAATGGATTATTTTAAAATTCGGTCAGAGGATGTCGTAGTAATGGATTTAAATGGGAAAATAGTAGAGGGCGATAAACAGCCCTCTTCAGAATATGAGATGCACAAAATTTTTTATGCTAACAGGCAAGATATAAATGCAATTATACACACCCATCCAGTATATACTACTACTCTTGCATGTTTAAATTGGGAGCTTCCACCAGTTCACTATTTAGTAGCTTTAGCTGGACCAAATGTGAGATGTGCAAAATATGCGACTTTTGGTACTAAAGAATTAGCGGAAAACGCTTTTGAAGCAATGAAGGACAGAAAAGCTGTTTTATTAGCTAATCATGGATTACTAGTGGGAGCCGAAGACCTGCCAAATGCCTTTAATATAAGTGGGCAGATTGAATATGTTGCGGAGTTGTACTATAAAGCAAAGTCCATAGGAGAACCGGTAATTCTTTCTGAAGATGAGATGAAAGTGATGTTAGAAAAATTTAAAACTTATGGACAAGTTAAAAAATAATTTTAGGAAGGATAAATATAACGGAGTTTAGAAAAAGTAAAAAAGTCTGTTTCTTTAAGCCAAGAAGTAAAGAAAAAAATATTAGAGTACCTACAAAAAGAAAATTTTTACCGGATAATAAATCACCTTCAGAGAGTCAACTGACAAAAATGTTTAAGATTAGTATATATACTAGCGAAAGTAATGAGGATGATGAGGTGGAAAAATGAAAGACATTAAATCAATAGAGTTTAAAGATGAAATTTTATATTTAATTGACCAAAGGAAATTACCTAATAGTTATGAGATTTTTGAATGCAAAACTTATAGTGATGTAAATTTTTCTATAAAAGAAATGATAGTAAGAGGAGCTCCTGCTATTGGTGCTGCAGCAGCCTATGGTGTTGTGCTGGCAGCTAAAGAATTTCTCAAAGAAGATAGAGAAATATTTTTTAAAAAAATGGAGGAGGCCTTAGAAGTTCTTATAAATTCAAGACCTACAGCTGTAAATCTTATGTGGGCAGTAAAAAGGATGAAGAAAGTTATAGAGAAAAACAAGGAGTTAGAACTAATAGATATATATCAAGCTTTAAAAAAGGAAGCAGATAGTATTTATTTAGAAGATATAGAGACTAATAAAAAAATGGCTAAGTTTGGCAACGAAGTAATTAAAGAAAATGCTGTTATTTTAACACACTGCAATACAGGAGCGCTTGCCACTGTAGGATATGGTACAGCCTTAGGAGTCATTAGAGAGGCTCACTATAGTGGTAAGAATATATTTGTGTACGTTGATGAGACAAGGCCTCGATTGCAGGGGAGCAAACTAACGGCTTGGGAATTGGTGCAGGAAGGGATTCCTGCAAAATTAATTGCTGATAGTGTTGCTGCTACTTTAATAAGGGATGGAAAAATAGATGTGATATTAGTAGGAGCTGATAGAATTGCTTTAAATGGAGATACTGCTAACAAGATTGGGACTTTTATGTTATCTGTAATTGCAAAAGTATATAATGTTCCCTTTTATGTAGTAGCTCCCACTAGTACAATTGATTTTGAAATTGAGAGCGGAAAAGAAATAGTAATAGAAGAAAGAAGTCCTGAGGAAATTACTCATATAAACGGTGTTAGAATTGCTCCAGAGGGGATAGAAGTATACAATCCCGCTTTTGATGTGACTCCTCATGAAAACATTACAGGCATAATAACAGAAAAGGGAATAATAAGACCTCCTTTTAAAGAAAACATACTAAAACTAAGAAGTTAAAGTGTCAATTTTTAAAATACCTGGTTGATTGTTATTTATATATGTAAAGGAGGTCCATTTTAAATGGAAAAGGCGATTATTGGTGGTACTGGAGTTTACGAAATAGGACAAAAGGTGTCAAAAAAATTGATAGAGACAAAATATGGAGAAGTGGAAATTGATGTTGTGACTATTGAGGGGGAGGAAATTGTTTTTTTGCCCCGACACGGGAAAAGTCATGCAGTGCCACCTCATCTCGTAAATTATAGGGCAAATATTATGGCATTAAAACAAATGGGAGTAAAATATGTATATGCAACAGCTGCAGTTGGTTCTTTTAATGAAAATTATGAGCCAGGGGATGTTGTAGTACTTAAAGATTTTTTAGATTTCACTAAATCGAGGCCATTGACCTTTTTTGAAGGGGAAGATGGAGTGGTAAGACATGTAGATATGAGTGACCCTTATTGTAGCAATTTAAGAGCAAAATTTTACAATGCTGCTAAAAAAGAAGGCTTACTAATAAAAGGAGATGCAGTTTATGTATGCACTGAAGGTCCACGATTTGAAACTGCACAGGAGATAAGAATGTATAAAAATTTAGGTGCCGATGTAGTAGGGATGACTAATATTCCAGAAGTAATTTTAGCGAAAGAATTAGGAATGTGCTATGCTGCGGTGGGAATAGTTTCAAATTGGGCTACAGGAATGAAGGGCAGTATAACATTACATGAAATAAAGGATACTTTAGAATTAAGCAAAGAAAAGGTGATAAAAACATTTATAAGAGTTTTTTTAGAAGAAAAATTAGATCAAAGTCATTGTAGTTGTAATAGGGCAGTGATTGAATTATAGGAGGAGCGATTATGGAAGCGGATAAAAACTATCGGTTTGATACAAAGGCAATTCATGGGACTAGGTTTAATAGAAATCCTGAAAATGCTTTGAATCCTCCAATTTTCCAAACGACTACTTTTGTTTTTGATGACCTTGAACATGTTGAAAAGGTGATGTCTTTTGAGTCTCAAGACTATGTTTATACAAGAGGTAATAATCCTACTTTAAGATTATTTGAAAACAGATTAGCGGAGTTAGAATATGGCAAAGGGGCAGTAGCTTTTTCTTCAGGTATGGCTGCAATTTCCTCGGTTTTATTTTCTCTTTTAAAACCCAAAGATACTGTAATAGTTCATAAGACTCTGTATGGTTCAAGTTATAACGTGGTGACAAATATATTGACTAAATATGGAATAAATTATAAAATAGTGGACCTTACAGATATAAGCGAATTAGAAAAAAGTATAGATGACTCCACAAAAGTTGTGTATTTTGAGACTCCTTCTAATCCGAACCTGTCAATTATAGATATTGAAGAGGTTGCAAGGGTGTGCCATAAAAAAGGTATTAAAATTGTTGTTGATAACACTTTTGCTACCCCCTATTTTCAAAATCCTCTTCTTTTAGGAGCCGATGTAGTTGTTCATAGTGCTACTAAATATATAGGGGGTCACGGTGATGCACTTGGGGGAGTTGCAGTTTCCCAAGATGAAAAGTATATACATTACTTAAAATTTGATTATATGTGTGAATTTGGTGGGGTAATGAGCCCTTTCAATGCTTGGCTGATGTTGAGAGGCATAAAGACTTTAGGCATAAGAATGAGACAACATGAAAAAAATGCAATAGAAGTAGCAAATTTTTTACATTCGCATCCTAAAGTAAAAAACGTTATGTATCCTGGTCTTAAAAGTTTTAAAGGTTATGAAATAGCGAAAAAGCAAATGAGAGGATTCGGTGCGATGATAAGTTTTGAAATAGAAGGTGGTCTTAAAGAAATAGATAAATTTGTAAATAATTTAAGACTTTGTCAGTTGGCAGTGAGTTTAGGTGATACAGAAACTTTGATTGAGGTGCCTGCTTTGATGACACACAGGGGATATCCAAAAGAAAAGCTTGAGGAATTTGGATTCTCCCAAAATCTTGTGAGAATTTCAGTGGGCCTTGAAAATTATGAAGATATAATAGAAGATTTGGAAGAAGCTTTGAAAAAAGTTTAAAGAGGTGAGAAAATGCCTATTGTAAATGTTAGTTTACAGGTACTTCCTTTAGTGCCTGAAGAAAAGGTGTATCAAGTTGTAGATAAAGTCATAAAATATATAAAAAGCACGGGTGTTAATTTTATGGTGGGACCAATGGAGACTACAATGGAGGGAGAGTTTGAGCACCTTTTAGAGATAGTAAAAGAAGCTCAAGAAATCTGTGTAAAAGAAGGAGCCAATAGGGTTATCTCTATTGTGAAAATTGATTACAGGTCACAAGGAGTGACGATGGAAGAAAAAATTAAAAAGTATATTGACAAATAATTTAACGCGTTATATTATTAGAATAAAAGTAAGTGCTGATTGAAAACCAATGAGCGGGAAGAGTAGATATCAGCGTTTAGTTAAAGCGAGCTCGGGATGGTGGAAGCCGAGTACTGTAGCTGATATTGAATGGGCCCGGGAGGTGAGCTGCGAACTTTTAAGTAGCAGTCTCCGGTAGTCTACCGTTAAAAAGACAGGGTATCGAGGAATCTCCGTACCCGAAAGAGTGGTCCTGTGTTAAAAAGGTGGCACAAGCGAGCATTTCGCCCTTTTGGTGAAATGCTTTTTTTAGTAATACAGGACAAATTGGGTGGCACCGCGAGTCACTTCGCCCCAATGGGCGGAGTGACTTTTTTAATTTTCAGGAGGTGATAAAGTGGTAAACATTTCTAAAGAAGATTTTTGCGAACACAAAAAAAGAGGATATGTCTTCCCAGTCTATGCAGAAATAAACGGAGATGAACTGACACCAATAAACATTTTTTATAGTCTTAAAGGCAAAAACAAATTTTTACTGGAAAGTGCAAATGGAGGCACTAACTGGGGCAGGTACTCCTTTATAGGAAAAGACCCTTATTTATCAATTTTAAGTTATGGAAAAAGGATAAAACTTATAGGTGAAAGTGAAGAAGAAAAAGAAGGCTTAATTCTTGATGAAATAAGAGATATTATGAATTTTAAGTACAATTCCTTAGGGCTTGATATCCCGTTTGTAGGTGGGGCTATAGGTTATGCTTCCTATGATCTGATTAGACTTTATGAGAAGCTACCAGATAAAAACCCTGATGAAATAAATATACCGGACGTATACTTTATGTTTTATAAAAGTTTTATTTGCTATGACCATCTTAAACACAGAATCTATGTTGTTTATAATGTGTATCCTGAGGAAGACGTAGAATATGAAGAAGTTTTGCAAAAAATTAATGAACTTTTGCAAGAGGTAAAATCAAATGCTCCTCAATTTCATGACCTTCCATCACAACAAGAAAAGGAAATTTATTACAATTTTACAAAAGAAGAGTTTTGTAAAATTGTTAAAAAAGCAAAAGAATACATCGAAAAAGGAGACATATTTCAAGTAGTACTGTCACAAAGATTAAAAGCACGAGTTAATTCGCACCCTTTTGAGGTTTACAGAAGATTGAGGTCAAAAAATCCATCTCCATATCTATTTTATATCGACTTTGGTGATTTTCAGCTTCTTGGTTCTTCACCTGAAAGTCTTGTAAGTGTTTTTGGAGACAAAGTGACTACAAATCCAATAGCGGGCACAAGGCGAAGAGGAAAAGATGTAGAAGAAGATTTAAGACTTAAAGATGAACTTTTAAAGGATGAAAAGGAAAGGGCAGAGCATGTGATGTTAGTTGACCTTGGAAGAAACGATATAGGAAAAGTCAGTGAATTTGGAAGTGTAAAAATAGAGCGTTTTATGGAAGTAGATTTTTACTCTCATGTAATGCACATTGTATCAACTGTTTCAGGTAAGTTAAGAGAAGGACTTACGGCTTTTGATGCTCTTATAGCTTGTCTTCCTGCAGGTACAGTTTCTGGGGCACCAAAAATAAGGGCGATGGAAATAATAGACGAACTTGAAAATGTGAGGAGGTCTTTTTACGCAGGAGCTGTTGGATATTTTTCCTACAATGGCAATATGGATATGTGCATAGCAATAAGGACTATTCTCTTCAAGGAAGGTTATGCTTACCTTCAAGCGGGAGCAGGTATTGTATATGATTCAATTCCTGAGATGGAATATTACGAAACTTTAAATAAGGCAATGGCTCTTAAGGAGGTTCTTTGATGATTCTGATTATAGATAATTACGATTCCTTTACTTATAATCTTTATCAATATGTGGGAGAAATGAACAACAAAATATTTGTAATAAGAAATGATGAAGTGTCTGTTAAAGACATTGAAAAACTGAATCCCGAAAAAATTATATTATCCCCTGGACCGGGAAGGCCTGAAAATGCAGGCATATGCGTTGATGTCATTAAAAGTTTAGGGGACAAAATTCCGATATTAGGAATATGCCTTGGTCACCAAGCGATTGGATATGCATATGGTGCAAAAATTGTAAAAGCAAATAAGATAATGCATGGCAAAACTTCTCTCGTGTTTCACAAAGGAGAAGAGATATTTAAAGATATTAAAAATCCTATAGTGGCAATGAGATATCACTCTCTTGTTATAGATAGACAAACCCTTCCAAGAGATTTAGAAATTACAGCCTATACAGAGGAAGGAGTGATTATGGGAGTAAGGCATAAAATGTACCCTGTATATGGCTTACAGTTTCATCCAGAGTCTATTTTGACAGAGCAGGGGAAAGAAATTTTGAGAAATTTTTTGGAGGTGGGATGCCATGTTACAAGAAGCTATTAAAAAAATTGTTTCAAAAGAAAGTCTTGAAGAAAAAGAAGCTTATGCTGTTATGAATGAAATTATGAGTGGGAACGCAACTCCTTCTTTAATAGGGGGTATATTAATAGGACTCCGATTAAAGGGGGAAAGTGTAGAAGAAATAACAGGCTTTGCAAAGGCGATGAGAGACAACGCCATAAAAGTAGAGCTTGCTTCGGACTACGTGATAGATACTTGTGGTACAGGTGGCGATGGTGGGAAGACATTCAATATTTCAACAGCGGTTGCTATAATTGCTTCAGCTGCAGGAGTAAAAGTTGCAAAACACGGCAATAGAGCTGTTTCCAGTAAAAGTGGAAGTGCAGATGTTTTGATGGAATTGGGATTTGACATTGAAATGGTGCCAGAAAAAACAAAAAGATTAATTGAAGAAAAAGGAATGGGATTTTTGTTCGCACCTAAATACCACGTTGCAATGAAAAACGTAGCAGGCATTAGAAAAGAGTTAGGCACAAGAACGGTATTTAATGTTTTAGGACCATTGACAAATCCCGCATTTGTAAAAGGACAGGTAGTAGGAGTTTACGATAAAGAATTAACTCATCCAATCGCTGAAGTACTTTTAAGATTGGGAATTGAAAAGGCTATGGTGGTCCACGGCTTTGATGGCCTTGATGAAATAACTACTACTTCTCCTACTTTTGTCAGTGAAGTAAAAGAAGGCAAAGTCATTGATTATGTGATAGACCCAGAGGATTACGGTATTCCTTATGCAAATCTTGAAGATTTAGAAGGCAAAGATGCAAAAGAGAATGCTCAAATAATTTTGAACATTTTAAAAGGGGGTAAGGGCCCAAAAAGAGATATAGTCGTTTTAAATGCAGCAGCAGCCTTATATATAGGAAAAGTTGTGGAAGATTTAAAAGAAGGAATAAAAGTGGCAAATTATCTAATAGATACGGGTTTAGCTCTTGATAAGCTTACAGAGATTTTGGAGTACCAAAGGAGGCTTAGTTGATGGTATTAGATGAGATTGTGAGACATAAAAAAAAGGAGGTGGAAGAGAAAAAAAGAATAAAGCCAGTGGAGGAACTAATTAACGAAATTAAAGGAGGCTATTCTGGCAATTTCAAGAAAGCACTTCAAAAAGAGGGTATATCAATTATTGGAGAGATAAAAAAAGCCTCTCCCTCTAAAGGAATTATAAAAGATGAGTTTGATCCAGTAAAAATTGCAAAAGTGTATGAGAAAGTTGATATTGACGCTATTTCCGTTTTGACAGAGAAGGAATTTTTTAAAGGGGATGACAACTATATCAGGGAAGTAAAAAAAGTCACTTCAAAACCTATTTTGAGAAAAGATTTTATCGTGGATGAATACCAAATATATGAATCAAAAATTTTAGGAGCCGACGCAGTACTTCTCATTGTTTCCGTATTAGGTGACAAATTAAGAGATTTTTATAATTTATCTAAAAGTGTAGGTTTAGATGCGCTTGCCGAAGTTCACGATAGACAGCAGCTTGCAATAGCATTAGAAGCTGAATGTGACATAATAGGTATAAATAACAGAGACCTCAAAACTTTTAATGTAGATATAAACACAACAAAAAGTTTGATTAAATATATACCTCAAAGTACAATAATTGTTTCCGAAAGTGGAATAAAAATACCTGAAGATGTAAGGTATTTAGCTTCATTGGGAGTAGATGCCGTATTAATTGGCGAGACTTTTATGAAAATTATAGATGATATTGACAAAATCACTGATTTTGTGAGGGAGGCAAAAGGAGGAGGATAAATTGGTAAAAGTAAAAATTTGCGGATTGAGAAGAAAAGAGGATATTGAATATGCCAATGAGCTAAAACCTGATTATGTAGGATTTGTCTTTGCAAAAAGCAAAAGACAAGTAGAGGTAGAACAGGCTTTATACCTGATAAGCTTTCTTGATAAAGAGATAAAAACAGTGGGAGTTTTTGTAAATGAACCAGTGGAAAATGTATTAAAGATAGCTCAAACACTAAATCTCGATGTTTTACAGTTTCACGGCGATGAAACACAGGATTATGTAGATAATTTTAAAAATTTCACAGTATGGAAGGCAATACGCATAAAAGACAAAGAAGATTTGGAAAAAACAAAAGAATTTAGAGTAAATAGTTTTGTATTTGATACTTTGACAAAAAACGAATACGGTGGTACAGGAAAAACATTTAATTGGGAAGTTTTAAAAGGATTTGAATTGAATGTTCCAATAATTTTGGCAGGAGGGCTAAATGAAAACAATGTAGAGGAAGCTATAAGAATAGTAAGTCCCTATGGTGTTGACGTCTCCAGTGGCGTTGAGACAGAAGGTTATAAAGATTTTAAAAAAATGAAATCATTTATTGAAAAAGTGAGGGGTATTCGATGAGTGGAAGATTTGGACGTTTTGGAGGCCAGTATGTGCCAGAGACAGTTATGAATGCGCTTATAGAATTAGAGAGGGAATTTGAAAAAGCTAAACAGGATAAAGATTTCATGGAAGAATATAGGTATTATTTGAGGGAATATTCAGGAAGGCCTACACCTTTGTATTATGCTGAGAATCTTACTAAAAAGCTGGGTGGGGCAAAGATTTATCTAAAGAGGGAAGACCTAAACCACACAGGAGCCCATAAAATTAACAACGTATTGGGACAGATTTTATTGGCAAAACGGATGAAAAAAAGGAGAGTTATAGCTGAGACAGGGGCAGGACAGCATGGAGTGGCAACTGCTACAGCTGCTGCAATGTTTGGAATGGAATGCGAAATATTCATGGGAGAAGAGGATATAAAGAGGCAATCTTTAAATGTCTTTAGAATGAAACTTTTAGGTGCAAAAGTAACACCGGTAAAATCAGGGACGGGTACCTTAAAAGATGCAGTAAATGAAGCGATAAGAGATTGGGTGACAAATGTAGATAGTACTTTTTACGTGATAGGTTCTGTTGTTGGTCCTCATCCTTATCCTACTATGGTGAGAGATTTTCAAAGAGTAATAGGGGATGAGGCAAGAGAACAAATACTTCAAAAAGAAGGAAGACTTCCTGATTATGTGATTGCTTGTGTTGGCGGAGGCAGTAATGCCATGGGAATTTTCTATCCCTTTATTGAAGATAAAGAGGTAAAATTGATAGGTGTAGAAGCAGCAGGAGAAGGGATTGAGACAGGGAAACACGCAGCTACAATGGCGAAAGGTTCTGTAGGAGTATTACACGGCATGATGACTTATCTTTTACAGGATGAAGAGGGGAGAATAATGCCGGTATATTCTATATCTGCAGGACTGGATTACCCAGGTGTAGGTCCAGAACATGCCTTTTTAAAAGAAAGTAATAGAGCTCAATATGTGTATGCGACAGACGAAGAAGCATTGACGGCTTTTATGGATTTATCTCAAACAGAAGGGATAATACCAGCTTTGGAAAGTGCTCACGCTTTGGCATATGCTATGAAACTAGCTCCAAATTTAAGGAAAGACAATATTATCATTGTAAATTTGTCAGGCAGAGGAGATAAAGACGTAAATACAGTTGCGAAAGTATTGGGGGTGGAGTTATGAATAGGATTGACAAAAAATTTGAAGATTTAAAAAAAGAAGGACGTAAAGCCTTAATAACCTTTATAACAGCGGGAGACCCAGATATTGAGACCACTTATGATATAGTTTTGGCTTTAGAAGAAGGAGGAGCAGATATAATAGAACTGGGAATACCTTATTCTGACCCCTTAGCTGATGGTCCTACAATACAGGCATCCTCTCAAAGAGCTTTAAATAAAGGTGTAAAAATACCTGATATAATGAGAATAGTAGAAAAAATAAGGTTAAAAAGTGATATCCCGCTGGTTTACCTTGTATACTATAACTCTATATTCAAATATGGGATGCAAAAGTTTTTGGAAGAGTCGAAAAAAGCAGGAGTAGATGGACTTATCATTCCAGATTTGCCTCTTGAAGAAAGAAAAGATATTTTAAAAGAAGCAGATAAGTACAGTATTTATTTGATACCTTTAGTTGCGCCCACATCAAAAGAAAGAATAAAGTTAATTACTGAAAATGGCAAAGGATTTGTATATTGCGTTTCAATTACAGGTGTGACAGGTGCGAGGGAAAACATTGAAACTGATATTGAAGAATATATGAAGACTGTCTCTCAGTACACTGATATGCCAAAGGCGATAGGGTTTGGCATATCTACTCCGGAGATGGCGAAAAAATTAAAAGATTTCAGTGATGGGATTATTGTAGGAAGCGCCATTGTAGAAAGAATTGCTAAAGGGTATAATAAATCTGAAATGCTTAAAGAAGTTAAGAGTTTTGTATCCAGCTTAAAAGAAGTTTTATGAAGGTGATGAAAATGGACCTTAAAATAATTGGCAACAAAAATAATAAAACATTGATAAGAATAGGAGATATAATTGTTGGAAAAGATAAACTAATAATAGCAGGACCCTGCGCTGTTGAGAATGAAGAAATGCTAGTAAAAACAGCAGAAAAAGTTAAAAGCTGTGGCGCAAATGCTTTAAGAGGAGGAGCTTATAAACCCCGCACCTCTCCTTATTCTTTTCAAGGTTTAGGGATAGATGGACTTAAAATGCTCAAGAATGTAGGCAATATGTTTAATTTGCCTGTTGTAACTGAAGTTTTGGATGTGAGGGATGTTGAAATTGTTGAAAGATATGCGGATGTTATTCAAATAGGTTCAAGAAATATGCAGAATTTTTCGCTTCTCAAAGAAGTAGGAAAAACCAAAAAGCCTGTTTTGTTAAAAAGGGGATTTTCAGCCACATATGAGGAGTGGCTTTATGCAGCGGAATATATTGCAATTGAAGGAAACACCAACATCATTATGTGTGAAAGAGGTATAAGGACTTTTGAAACTTATACGCGAAATACTTTAGATATAGCCGCTATTCCAGTAATTCATGAGCTTTCAAATTTGCCTATTATTGCAGATGTAAGCCATGGTACAGGAAAGAGAAACTTAATTATACCAATGACGAAGGCTGCAATAGCTGCTGGCGCAGACGGAATAATGGTAGAAATCCACCCTGAGCCCGATAAAGCTTTATCTGATGGAGAACAGTCCCTTGATTTTTCCCAATTTGAAGAATTGATGAGAGGGATAAAGAGCTATTGAAATTTTTCAAGAGAATAGATATAATTTGGATAAAGAATAATGATTATCTAAAGAAAATAATTTTAGAAAGGTCAACTTTTATCATTGACTCTGAAGGAATTGTTAGGAAAATATTTAGAAGGGTAAAAGTAGATGGACACGTTGAAGAGGTATTAAAAGCGCTAGATGAAATAGAAAAAAGTTTAGGGAAAGCCCTAAACTTTTTTTCTTATATCTTGTCAAGAGCTTGTTTAAAGTCTTTTATAATATCCTCTATCTCCTCTATTCCAACAGAAACTCTTATAAGCCCTTCTGAAATTCCTAACGCGTTTAATTCTTCCTTGCTGAGAGACCTATGGGACGTGGATTTTGGATGAGTTATCATGGTTTGTACTCCTGCCAGTGAAGGAGCAAATTTAACAAGTTTAAGTCCTTGCATAAACTTATCTACTTCAGGTTCTCCACCTTCTATTTCAAAACTTAACATACCTCCAAACTCATCTTTAAACAGCTTCTTTGAAACACTGTAGTCGGGATGAGAAGGAAGTCCAGGATAATATACTTTTTTGACTTTGGAATGACTTTCTAAGAATTTAGCCAATTCCATTGCATTTTTACAGTGTTCTCTCATTCTTAAGAATAGAGTTTTTGCTCCTCTTAAAGTCAGCCATGCATCAAAGGGGCTCATTGAACCGCCAAAGTTTTGCGTAATTCTTTTTGTACGTGAGATAAATTCTTTATTGCCTGCTATAAGTCCGGCAATGACATCGCTGTGGCCGTTAATGTATTTTGTTGCACTGTGTATTACAGCATAGGCTCCTAATTCAATTGGTTTTATCAAATAAGGGGTTGTAAAAGTATTGTCAACAAACAATTTTATATTGTGCTTTTTTGCGATATTTGCAACTTCTATTACGTCAAAAACTCTTATTAGAGGATTTGTCATGATTTCCATGTATATCACTTTAGTGTTTGGTTTTATAGCTTTTTCAACAGCTTCTAAATCGGAGAAATCCACTAAAGTTACATCAATATTAAGTCTTTTAAATTCTGCATTAAAAAGACTGTTTGTACCACCGTAAATATCTTTTGCGGCGATTATGTGGTCTCCTGAATTTACTTCTGCCAACAAAGCTGAAGAAATTGCCGCCATTCCGGATGAACAAGACTGTCCTGCTTCTGCACCTTCTAAACTGGCAATTAATTCTTCTACTGCTGTTTGATTAGGGTTTCCAAGTCTTGTGTACATATACCTTGAAGGATTACCACCAAGATAATCGTAAACTTCTTCCAGCGTATCAAAAGTGAAAACAGAAGTTTGATAGATAGGAAGAGTTTTTGGCATTGGAGGAATTTCTTTATTTATGTAGTTTCCAGTATGTACTACTTTTGTTTTAAAACTTAAATCCATTTTATCAACTCCCACAATTTGTACTTTAAATTAATGATAATATGTACAAAACTAAAAGTCAACGACACTTCACTTGAAGTACATTTTGAGGTAAACTATTATTATACAAAATTGCTTGCATATTTTTTCTAATGAATAAATAAACGTTTATAAAGGCTTTATTTTACAGTAATAAAGAAAACAATATTGGAAAAATTAAATGTGGGGAGGAAAAAGTCTTGAATAAAGACGAATATAAAAACAATAATGATATTATGTTAACTGCAATAAAAAAGCAGTTGGACCAAATGTCAGAGATGATTGAGAAGATGAAAATTGCTGATTACGTCGAGCTTATGCAAAGTCCTTATAGGCTTTTGTGGCTAAACTTTATAGGCGGGGTAGCAAGAGGTTTTGGAATAGCAGTAGGCTTTACAATACTTGGTGCGATAGTTCTTTATATACTTCAAAAATTGGTGGTATTAAATTTACCTCTAATTGGCAGTATCATAGCTGACATAGTTAAGATTGTAAATCAAAAGTTATATTAGATAGGAGTTGGTCTAATGGATAGCGAAAAGCTGGAACACTTTAGACAATTACTACTAAAAGAAAAGGAAAAGGCCTTAAGCACTATAAATCAAATGAATTACAATGATGGCGTTGGCGGAATTGCACAGAGAGAGTATTATCAAGAACTTTCTCTTTTGGATAATCATCCGGCAGATTTTGCTTCTGAAGTTTATGAAGTAGAGAAAAACTATGCTCTTAAAGACAACGAAAAACATATTTTAGGCCAAATAGAAGAGGCTTTTAAGAGGATGGAAATGGGTACTTACGGGATATGTACTCACTGCCATAAGCCAATTGAAGAAGAACGATTAGAAGCCCTTCCTTATACTGCTCTTTGTGTAGAGTGTGCTAAAAATAATGATTTAGAACTTAAAGATTTAAAAAATTCAAGGCCTAATGAAGAAAGAATGATAAAATACCCCTTTGGATGGGGGTATAAGGATTTAAAAGGTGAAATTCAATTTGATGCAGAAGATTCTTACCAAGAGGTTGCACGGTTTAATAAGACAAAAAGTGGTTTGGACAATTATGACGATGTCTATGACGATGAAAATGCTGGCTATGTAGAGGAAACTGACAAGATAAGCAATGAAGATTATAAAAGGACTTTGTAAATCTCCGGGAAACTGGAGATTTTTTATTCACCTATAATTTTGACCAACACTCTTTTTTTCCTTTTTCCGTCAAATTCACCGTAAAAGATTTGTTCCCATGGGCCAAAATCTAATTTTCCATCTGTTATAGCTACTACAACTTCTCGACCCATTATTGTACGCTTTAAATGAGCGTCTGCATTGTCTTCATAAGTATTATGATAATATTGGTCATAGGGCTTTTCGGGAGCTAATTTTTCTAAGAAATTTTCAAAGTCTTTATGCAAGCCTGGTTCATCGTCATTAATAAAAACACTTGAGGTAATGTGCATTGCATTACATAAAAGAAGCCCTTCCTTGATTCCGCTTTCCCTAACGCATTCCTCTATAAGAGGTGTAATGTTTATAAATTCTCTTCTCTTTTTTGTTTCAAACCACAACTCTTTTCTATAGCTTTTCACGATGATACCTCCCACATTGATTATTTTTAATTATATTTTACCACAAATAAATTGTTTGCAAGAGTAATTATACTCTGGTATATTAATTTTAAGAGGAAGAGGTGTTGTAAAAAAGCCACAAAAAATTGACATTTGAGGGTCATATTAAGGTCGTATTAGAGAAGAAAATAAAAAATTAGGGAGTGTGTATAATGTCAAAAAAACTTTATCGTTCAAGAACACAAAGAATGATAGGAGGCGTATGTGGAGGAATAGCAGAGTATTTTAATATAGACCCAACAATTATAAGACTCATTTGGGCATTTCTAATAATATTTTGTGGAACTGGACTTTTAGCTTATTTAATTGCATGGATAATTATACCAGAAGAACCGTAAAATTAACGTTAAGATAAGTTTATTAGTTTTAAATTTCTGAATGGTAGCAATTTAGGAATAATAAAACTCCTCCCAACAACTTCGAATTTTTTGAGAGGGTTAGTTTGCCTGCAAACATTGATTTTTCAATAATGGCAGGGGAGACAGGACTTGAACCCGCAGCCCACGGTTTTGGAGACCGTTGCTCTACCAATTGAGCTACTCCCCTGCGCGCTTTTTATTATAACATAGGAAACAAACCCTCGTCAATAATTTATGTCCTTTTTTTGTTGAATTATTCATAAGAAAGTTTTCTGATTTTCTGAGATTTAGTATAATTATTAAAGAGAAATATTGTTGTATAGTTTAATATTAGTCTTTAGAAAGTTCAGAGGTGATATATATAATGCTTAAAAAGTTATCTTTAATACTATTAGTTTTTGTAGCCTTTTCTATATTGATTCCTATTTCGGCACAAGCGGCAAATATAACAATTGCAATTAATGGACAAAATGTAGTTTTTGAACAAAAGCCTGTTATAAAAAACGGCACAACTTTAGTTCCTATGCGGGCATTTTTTGAAACATTAGGTGCTAAGGTAAACTGGGAAGAGAAGACTAAAACGGTTACAGCCTTTCGCGGCGAAACGACTGTACAATTTATAATTGGCCACAAAATTGCAAAAGTTAATGGAAAAAGTTATGAATTAGTAGTGGCGCCGCAAATTATAAACGGCTATACCTATGTGCCTTTAAGATTTGTTGGTGAAACCCTTGGAGATGAAGTAATATACGATAATGGGCACATAATAATCAATTCTTCCAACCAAAGAACAAGGGTAAGTTCAATAACTGCACCAAAAAATGCAATTGACGAAGCTAAGACCTTTTCATCTTCTCATATAACCAGTAAAAAAGATTTGTATCTTTTAATTAAAAATGCTCTTGAAAACAATGAAGATGAGATAACTTTTACACTTAGCAATTCTTTCTACAATTCTGTAAGAAGTAGTGGTACAGTTAATGATATATTAAACAGTATATCGGATATTGTAGATCTGGTATTGGCACATCATCCTGAAATTGGCTATGCCAATAAGTGGACTATTTCTGCAAATAGTTTTAACAATGTCATAAGTAAAGTAAGTATAAAATTTGAATATATATATCCTAAAGATAAATTGGAAAAAATGAAAGATGAAGTATATATTAAAGCTAAAGAAATTATTAGCCAAATAATAAAACCGGATATGTCTGATATAGATAAAGTCAAAGCAATTCACGACTACATTGTAAAGAATACTAAATATGATTATGAAAATTTGATAAATAACACTATACCACCAGAATCTTATACTGCTTATGGAGTTTTGATAAAAGGAGTAGGGGTGTGCCAAGGATATGCTGCAGCTTTTAATTTACTTGCTCAATTAGCTGGGATTGATAGCCTTGGAGTAGCTGGTACAGGTTTTAATTATAATGGGTCTATGCCTCATGCTTGGAATATGATAAGAATTGACGGCAAAATCAGTTACGTAGATGTTACATGGGATGACCCTGTTCCAGACCAAGGTGATGATGTTAGGTATGATTATTTCAATGTAACAGAGGAGCAGTTAGCAAAAGACCATAGCTGGGATAAAGAAAAATTTTTGGAAAAATATTTTGATTATAAGTAGTATATTACCTCTTTATGTAGGTGAAAAAATGTTAGTAAGAAATTTAATATGGTTCTGTTACTATTCCTAGAACTGCTCCTGTGATAATTGAATTAGAAGATAGTTCTTGCAAAGATTCGGGGTGTCCCACTACGACGACGCCGTAGTATTTTATCCCGTTTTTCTTTAAGAAATTCACTGTCCTTTTTAGATTGGTTGAAGAATAACTTTGTACATTGCTAAGTCGTTCCAGTTCTTTTAAAAATTCTTTTTCGCCATTAGAGCTATTAACATATGGGTTTCCAACCAATCTTTCTGCAAGATAGCTTCTTTGCTTATAATCTTTTTCTTCGTAAACTAAAACGGCACCCCACATTAGCTTTAAATCCTCAGGTATAATAGTTTTAATTTCGCTAAAAGTTAAAGGCCTGTCAAAAGATAAAGCCATTTCAACAACATTATTGTTATGTATATTTTTTAGTACATCAAACTCTCTTATAACTTTTTCGTATTTTACTGCTGGATTGTAAAATTTTAATTTTGGCACGGCATAAGGAGCAAGGTATTCTTTTGTACCTTCTGGTATGACTGTGGAGATTTCGGAATAGGGGATTATGTGGTCAGTTTCGATAACACAAAAAGATTTGTCTCCTTTAAATTGCTCTCCTCCCCAGATATCAAAATCAACTGTGACTATTCCGGCAGGATAAGGCTTATTTCCTATTAACCTTAAAAGATAATATTCTTTTTGCCGCCCGAATAGCCTGACATTATAACTTTCTCCTGAAATTGCGAAGGTATTAGGTTCTGTAAATTTAACAATATCCGGATAAAAGCTGTCTATGCGGTTTTCTTGATTCTGCAGCATCATTTCGGGAATTATGGTGGTTAATACAAAAACACCTATGGCGATAATTAAAGAAATTATTATTATACGAAGTATGCTTTTAAAACGAGCTTTGCACAAAAAAGTTTTTTCGTCAAAAGATATATCGGTTATTGGCTTATTTAAATCTGATCCCATTTAACTTTTCTCCTCCTCTTTTAAATATTCTTTTAATTTTTTTCTGAGTCTCCATACCATTGTCTTTACTGTATTAGAATTGGTTTTCAAGTAAGAGGAAATTTCTTCATTTGACATTTCTAATATGAATTTAAGGTAAAAGAGCTTTTGCTCATTGAGAGTAAGCCTATTAACTGCTTTTTTTATCACTTCTTTATTTTCAATCTGTTGAAACTCTGAAAAGGTACTTTGAGGAAAGACATCTATAATAGAAACTATCACATCTTTTTTGGTTTTGCGCAGATAATCAGTGTATTTGTTTCGCGCCGCAGTCAAAACATAAGCTTTTAGCTTTCCTTCTTGAATGCCGTCTAAATTCAAGTATGTGGAAAGCAGAGCTTCTTGGGCAATGTCTTCAGCGTCAGCCTGTGGTACACCCAATTTAAGTAAATAATAGAATGCAGCTTTGTACAAATCCTGCCACATTAACCCCTCCTCCTTATGACTTTTCATTAATAAAGACGTTTGGGGGATGAAAAAGTAAACAAATTAACAATATGCAAAAATTCGTTGTTATTTCGATTATAACTCAAAAGAGCTTGTTCTAAAGCTTTTTTTAAAAAGGCAGGAAGGATTTCATACTTTTATAGAGAATATAAATCTCTTATCGGCATTTTTTAAAAACTGGCATACCAATTTTAGGTTAGCTTTGTAATTCTGGATTAATTTTTTGACCCTACAAAAGAAATATCCGATGACTTTATAAAAGAAGTCCTTAAGGTAGCTGCTACAACGCCTATGGATGGTTTTAGTGAAGAAAAGATGAAAGAGTTTTTAGGGATAGATGTATATACTTCAATTTCTTACTTCTCTTTATGGAGGATATTTTGCAGCAGGAATTGGCATTTTAATGCTGGCAACGTTGGGAATAGCAGGTATTACTGACATACACACGGCAAATGGTATAAAAAATGTTCTTTCACTTTTTATAAATATCACCTCCGGTTTAGTTTTACTTTTTAGTGGAAAAGTAGAATGGCCTTTTGCTATTATTCTCATGATAGGATTTGCTTTAGGAGGATATTTGGGAGCTAAGATATCGCAAAAGTTTGATAGCAAAAAAGTAAAAAGCTTTGTAATTTTATGGGGAATTATATTGGCAATAGTGTTTTGGATTAGAGGAGTATAGGATTATGGAGGAGCAAGGTAATTTCTTCTTGCAAAAAACATTTTGATTTGCTACTTCTTTCTAATAAAAGTTTTGTGATAGGGATATATAGGGTGGACAATTAATTACTTGTTGAAAGGAGGAAAATATGTTAAAAGGGTTTAAAGAATTCATTATGCGTGGAAATGTTTTGGATTTAGCAGTAGCTGTAATAATAGGTGCAGCTTTTAACAAAGTAGTAAATTCATTAGTTGTGGATGTTTTAACTCCACTGATTGGAGCAATATTTGGAGCTCCTGATTTTTCTGCCCTTAAATTAGGACCAATAGCCATAGGTAATTTCCTTAATGCTGTTGTTAACTTTATTATCGTATCTGCAGCCATATATTTTTTCATAGTAGCTCCTATGAATGCTATTAGACAGCGAAAAGCAAAAGAAAAAGAACAAACACCACCTGAACCATCAGAGGAAGTAAAACTTTTAAGAGAAATATTAGAGGTATTAAAGGAAAAGTAAGGTAATATTGATTAATATAAATTTGTCGTCGACCTAAGATAATGTAAAAAATGTTGAGGATCGACGACAAATTATTTTTTCAATTTTAGAAAATAGTACTTCGTCTAATTTTGCTATTTCTTCATCAAGGTAATCAATATGTCTAAGCTGTATTTCCAGAAGCATTCTTTGGTGATGATTGATCAAGCCTTTTAAAGCGCGTTTTAGTTCATCCATTTTATTTTTTAGCTTGCCTTGAGAAAGCTCAGCCAGGGTTTCGGGATTTTCTTCACCATTTATAATAGCCTCAAGTATAGAACGACTGGATGCCCCGTTGATATCAGAGACTACCGAAGACAGTTTGATATTAGCTCCTTCTAAAACCTTTTGTATGCGATTAAGTTCTCTTGATTTTTCTTCAATGAGGCTTTTTCTATAGCGGACAAGTTCGCGAAGCTCTCTTTGTTCTCTGTCTGGGACAAAGCTGCCTTGCAAGAGGCCATGTTGCAAAAGACTTGCTATCCACTCAGCATCTTTTACATCAGTTTTTCTGCCGGGAACATTTTTAATATGCTTAGCATTGACGAGTAGAATTTTAATATCCTCAAGCTCCAGCAGGTTGTAGATAGGTTTCCAGTAAGAACCGGTACTTTCCATAGCAACAACATTACAACCTTTGCTTTTAATAAATTCTTTTAATGCAATAAGGTCATCGGTCATAGTTGAAAAAGTGCGGATTTCTTTACCTTCCGCTGTTATTATACAAGATACGACGCTCTTTTTATGGACATCTAATCCGCAAACGTGAGAATAAACTAAATCCATAAAAGAACCAGCTCCTTTTTTAAAATTTGAACGATAGCGACTGTAAAATTGAAAAGCTGGTGCAACAACCATAATGGGTTATTCTATCCTGCGTGCTTCCCGTAGAGGGAGCAACAATCTGTGGTGCACCTGGTCGTTGGAGTCTGTCTATAAGGAATTGAAACTGTTAAAATTATCGTGTACTTCCCAAGGACTTAAAAGAGGGCCACTAAAATTTTTGTCGGAATTTGTCAGCACAAAAAATAAGAGGCCCCGGTGAGCCTCTCTTATCTGACAGGACTTCTTCGCATGAAAAGGTTTGCCGGCCTAGTCAGCGATAACCGCACTTACTCGTTCCAACGCAGCGTTGACGATGGCTCTCCACAAACGAAGCCGACTAGCTACATCACTGTAAAGCTCCAAGTTTGGGGGTTCTCCCAGTATCCCCAATCCAACGTTTATGAGTTCCAACTGAGCCTTTAGGTAATGAAGATAACGGTAAGTGTCACCCAAGCGTTCTTCGCTGTTATTGCCATTTTGGGTGGCAAACGCCAGCACTGCTAAATGTCGTCAGTTGCCACTCCCGTCAAACCAGCTACCCTGCAACTCTCTTGTAAAGCGCAGCGTGCACAGGCGCTGAATTTGCTGCTGTATTTCGAGCTGAGTTACAACGGGTATTTTTTCTGGACCGGCCCCAACAATTTTCCTTTGAACCCTTTCCAATAATAGAGTAACGAACTGGTTCCAAAAGTTGATCTCTTCAGCGGTAGTACCCCGGGTAGCTTCGTCGTCTACCAGAGTCAGCGCGGCGTTCAGGATTTCTAGTCGGGCCTTCAAATGACAGAGCGTGAAGTAAACGGTAGTCAGTTCCTCTTCGTCATCCATGCCGAAATTCAAGTTCTTCAGGTTGTAAGGATAATGCGGAAAACATCCTCATTATGGAAGGATATAACTGAATCAATTGTGTCGATTTCGTGCTGGAAGGTTGCCGCTACGATATCCTTGTAAGTCCAAACTCCGGGGTGAATAGGGATTTCCTGCGCCTTGCTCACTATGCTGTGCCTCCTTTCAATAGGACTGAAGATATCTGCAATCTCAGCGGCCATCCAGTATCGCCTCATTTCCAATTCCAATGGTACCAGATGTGGGGAAAAGTAAGATAACAAGTAGGCCCAATGGTTTGGGCAGGTGCGGGTCTAGTTTCGGGGGTATTCTCACGGCTGGCGGTAGAAAAAAGCAAGCTAGAAGTAGGCCCCAGGATAGCTGCTAAGATTTACTCCAAAAGGTATTGACTTGGAGTTAACTCCAGCATGTATATTTTAATTGTAGGTAAAAATAGGAGGTGTTACATATGGAAAAACGAAAACTTGGAAAAAGTGGCCCTGAAGTTTCAGCAATCGGATTGGGATGTATGCGGATGAGTTTTGGCCAGAATCCTCTTCCCGACAGAAAGGAGATGATTGCGCTCATTCGCAAGGCAGTAGAACTGGGTGTTACCTTTTTTGATACCGCTGAGGTCTATGGGCCGTACACTAATGAGGAACTTGTAGGGGAGGCTCTGGAGCCGTTCAAGGGCGAGATGGTGATTGCCACCAAGTTTGGATTTGATTTATATCCTGACGGGAGACCGGGATGGAAAGGACTCAACAGCCGACCAGAGCACATCAAAAAAGCTGTAGAAGGTTCTCTCAGGCGGCTCAGGGTAGACGCGATTGATCTTTACTATCAACACCGTGTTGACCCGAATGTGCCCATTGAAGAGGTAGCTGGAGCAGTAAAAGACCTAATCCAGGAAGGGAAAGTAAGATACTTTGGATTGTCAGAGGCAAGTGCAGAAACTATTCGCCGAGCTCATGCTGTTTGTCCAGTTGCTGCTATTCAAAGTGAGTATTCTCTATGGTGGAGGAAACCTGAGGAAGAAATACTACCAACATGTGAGGAATTGGGTATTGGTTTTGTTCCTTACAGTCCGCTTGGGAAGGGATTTCTTACAGGAACTATAGATGAGAAAACTCAATTTGATTCAACAGATATACGTAGCAGTATTCCTCGTTTTCAACCAGAAGCAATACGGGCAAACCTTACTCTTGTTGACTTTATAAAGGAAATTGCCCGCAGAAAGCAAGCAACTCCTGCACAAATAGCTTTAGCTTGGCTTTTAGCACAAAAACCTTGGATTGTTCCAATTCCTGGTACAACGAAGCTTGAGCGACTTAAGGAAAATATAGGTGCTGTGTCTATAACATTTACTGAAGAAGAATTAAAAGAGATAAATGAAGCACTGTCAAAAATTCCTATCCAGGGTGGAAGATATCCTGAGGAGGCAGAAAAGATGACATATCGATAAATTCCTTATAATGGATGTAGGAGGATGCAGGTTTGTGGGACAGATAACAAAGAAGTAACAGTAGCAAAATAAAAAATCCTTTTGTTGAGAAATTCTAAATAAGTTTTATCTACTCAAGAAACATGCGTAAATGCCACATAAAATTAATAATGGAGGTGTTACCCATAATGAAATTTGAATTTTATAATCCAACCCGACTAATCTTTGGTGCAGGTTCATTAGAACAGTTAGGGAAAGTAGTTAGTCAATATGGTAAAAAAGCATTGCTTGTCATTGGTGGAGGAAGTGTAAAGAAAAGCGGAGCATTTGACCGAGCGGTATCCAGCCTGAAAACAGCGGGTGTTTCAGTGGTGGAATTCTCTGGTGTTGAGCCAAATCCACGTCTTTCAACTGTGGTGCGCGCTGCAGAGCTGGCAAAAAAAGAAGCTTGTGATGTGGTTATAGGTATGGGTGGCGGTAGCGTCATGGACGCCTCAAAAGTAATTGCAGCCTCAGTCCTTTATGAAGGCGATCCTAAGGATATGCTTGTGCGGGCAGGGAAAGTGCCCAAGCTGCCGGAGCGAGCCCTTCCAATTATAACAGTTCCAACGCTTGCAGCAACGGGCTCTGAAATGAACTGCGGTGCTGTAATAACAATTGATGATGAAAAAGAAAAACTGAAGACTTTTATTAAAACTGAAGTTCTATATCCAAAAGTAGCTGTTGTAGATCCTGAGCTTACCATAACAGTTCCTAAAGCTCATACAGCTTATGGCGCTTGCGACATAATAACGCATGTGACAGAAGGTTATTTTAATGGTATAGACGGAACTCCTATTCAAGATAGATTTGCTGAAGGAGTTATACTTACAGTTTTAGAGTGGGGACCAAAAGCAGTTAGCAATGGAAGTGATATAGAAGCGCGTGCACAAGTGCAGTGGGCTTCAATTGTTGCCCTGAATGGTTGGGTTCAAGCAGGGGTAAATGCTCCTTATCCAGTGCATATGATAGAGCATACACTTTCCGCACTGTACGATATCCCCCATGGAGCAGGGCTGGCAGTAGTGAACCCAGCATGGATGCGCTTTGCTGCGAAGTTCCGTCCCGAACGTTTTGCACAGTTTGCTCAGCGAATCTTTGGTTTGACGGCACTGGGCAAAGATGATTTGGGTCTTGCTATGGAGGGTATTGGTAGGTTTGAAGAGTTCTTGCGTTCAATAGGTTGTCCTACACGCTTGTCCGAATTAGGAATTGGAGATGTTACCGAAGAAATGCTTTCCTATTGGGCTGATAAGACTTTGGAAGTTCTTTGTGATGAAGAAGGAAGACTTCCAGGTCGTCCCCCTCTCTCAAGAGAGGATATTGCCGAAATACTACGTATGGCAATGTAGTTAAGGAGGAGGTAGATAGTGATGAGCAACGATAAATTTGTACAAGAATTAATCTCTCTTTCTAAAGAAAAGTGGCGCTGGATGTCAGAATGTAAAGTAGAATCCTTAGACTCTCTATTTCACGAAAAGGCTGTCTTTGTCCATATGGGCGCAACCTTTTCCAAAGAACAGGAACTCGATGTCATTCGAAGCGGCAGGATTCATTACAAAGATGTGGATATTCAAGAAGTGTCGGTACCGTTCATTGGAGATACAACAGCAATCCTTTTGAACAAAATTCGGTTAGTAGCTGTCGTTGGTGGCAATGAGGTTACCAATCCTTTCGTAGTCACAGAAGTGTATGTGAAACAAAACGATATTTGGAAATTAGCATCACTCTCATTCACAAGACTGCTTACTCCATAAGAAAGGGGGGTTACAATGAAATCCCATGTGCTGGAAGGATGGCCGCATGGTTTCGGATATCGAGGGGGATAGATTCCCGATTTTGCCCGCTTTTTAAAAGTATTTGATAAATAAAAAATGGAGGGATTTCCATGCAAAAGGTAGTTTTAAACAACGGTGTTGAGATGCCCATACTGGGCTTCGGAGTTTATCAGATTACAGATCTTGCGCAATGTGAACAGTGTGTTTATGATGCAATCAAGGTAGGTTATCGATTAATAGATACAGCAGCTGCATACATGAACGAAGAAGCGGTTGGCAGGGCTGTGAAGAGAGCTATCGAAGAAGGAATAGTGGAAAGGGAAGAACTTTTCATTACTACAAAACTATGGATACAAGACGCAGGCTACGAGTCTACAAAGAAAGCATTTGAAAAATCGCTTAAAAGGCTTCAGCTCGACTACATCGACCTTTATTTGATTCATCAACCCTTTGGCGATGTTCATTGTGCTTGGCGGGCTATGGAGGAGCTTTATCATGAAGGATTGGTTAGGGCAATAGGCGTAAGTAACTTCCAACCAGATCGTTTGATGGATTTAATAGTTCACCATAAGGTGGTTCCTGCTGTGAATCAAATTGAAATACATCCCTTCTACCAAAGGCATGAAGATATTGAATTCATGAAGGGATACAACATACAGCCTGAGGCTTGGGCTCCTTTCGCAGAAGGGAAAAACAACATCTTCCACAATGAGGTGCTCAAATCCATTGCAGAGAAATACAACAAAACAGTTGCACAGGTGATTCTCAGATGGCTAATTCAGAGAGGCATTGTCACGATTCCCAAGACTGTTCGAAAAGAGAGGATGTTAGAAAACATCAACGTGTTTGACTTCAAATTGAGTCAAGAGGATATGGAGAAAATTACGATACTGGACAAAAAGGAAAGTGCATTCTTTTCACATAGGGACCCTGAAGTTGTTAAATGGATTTGTTCATTAAAAAGATAAGTTATTACAGCTGAAAGGACTTTAAAAAGTTCTTTCAGCCGGATATTTCAGAGGGAGGGGGGAAAATGAGAAAAATTGTAATTACAGGTCTTATTCTTCTCATGGGGCTATTGTTTGTTGGCTGTGACAATGTAGCAGAGTCTTCGAATGAGATGAGAACAAAAAATATAAAAATTCCACAAGAACTAAGAGAAATTCCAGACGAATATTTTAAAGTGTCAAAACAACCGGGAACATTGGTAGATTTGTATTACGATACCTATGAGTCTTTTTCTTACTTTAGGAAATCAAAACCTCTTAAAAAACATGCGATTGTATATCTTCCATATGGCTACAACGAGAATCAGAAATATGGTGTATTTTATTTGATGCATGGTGGATGGGGAGATGAGACTACGATGCTCGGAACCCCGAACAGTTCATCCCCACTTAAGAACGTCATTGATAATGCAATTGCTGCAGGCGAGATCAAACCGCTGATCATAGTATGTCCGACCTATAACAACACAAATGAGAACGGATTGGATTCCAGCAACTTTTCTTTAGCTATGCAGCTGACAAGGAATTACCATAACGAGTTATTAAATGATCTAATCCCCGCGGTAGAAGGAACATACAGCACCTATGCTGCGAGTACATCTAAAGAAGATCTTATCGCTTCACGTGATCACCGAGGATTCGGTGGGTTTTCAATGGGAGCAGTCGCAACGTGGCGAACATTTCAATATGGACTTGATTACTTTCGCTATTTCCTGCCGATAAGCTGTGGGACAACTCTTGATGACAAAGAGATCTTTGCTGCAGCTAACCGGTATAATCCTCACGAATATTTCGTTTTTGTGATGACAGGAACTAATGATTTTGCATACAGCTACGATAAAGCAAGAACAGATCTTATAAGAGAATCCCCTTATTTTATCGACGTCGATGATAGAGCTGACGGCAATTTTGCGTTTCGCGTTAAGCAGGGATATTCTCATGATATGAGAGCTGCAATGGAGTACATCTATAATGGGTTGAAAGCATTCTGGAACGGTCAAGATGAGACTAAAAAGGAACAGGAGGAGATTCGGTCGGACTTGGGGAAAGACCAACATTATAAAGTTTTCACTGCAAATACACGAATCGAAGATGTGATTCAGTATCCAGCTTTCAAAAATTTTGGTAGACTTCTCTTTCCAACAGATAAAAAGTACTACAGTGGAGATACTCTTGGGGAACTCTCACTTATGTGGTATAACAACATTAATCCAAATAAAACAGTAGAAATTGTTAATTATCTGAAAGAACGGGCTGAATCAGGAGACACTATTTTCTATGATATTTATTCCGATGAAGAAAAATTACAGGATCCTGACAAAAAAAATACAGGATTATTCTTTTTCCGCGGCGAAAAAGGAGCAAAGACAGCAATTGTCGTTGCAGGTGGAGGGTTTGTATTTGTTGGTGCAATGCAGGATAGTTTTCCGCATGCTCTTGAACTAAGTAAAAAAGGGTATAACGCATTCGCTTTGATTTATCGTCCTGGTGCACAGACTGCCTGCGAGGATCTTGCAAGGGCAATTGCTTTCCTGCATGAGAATGCCGACGAACTCGGAATAGACATGCGAGACTATTCGCTGTGGGGAGGATCTGCCGGAGCACGTGTGGCAGCATGGCTTGGAAGCTATGGTACCGAGAGCTTTGGTGAGAAGAGATATCCACGTCCTGCAGTTGTCATTATGCAGTATACTGGCTTGTCGGAAGTGACGGGAAGGGAACCTCCAACATTTGCATGTGTAGGAACAAATGATTGGATTGCATCTTACAAAACAATGGAAGACAGAATCAATAGGATTAAGAAAAATGGAACTGATGCGGAAATAAAAGTCTTTCCTGGACTCCCACATGGATTTGGACTTGGGGAAGGAACCATCGCAGAGGGATGGATAAATGATGCTATAAAATTTTGGGAAAAACAGATGAAAAAATAACATTGGCAAAAAGCTTAGGAGAGATAGAAAATGCCAAATTCGAAAATTCTCATCGCTTGTTTTTCTCGTAAGGGAAACAATTATGTCAATGGTAGAATTACAAACCTGGCGACTGGAAATACAGAAGTAGTAGCTGAAAAAATACAAAAATTAACGGGTGGTGATTTATTCGAAATCAGAACAGCAAAACAATATCCAGAAGATTATTACGAAACGACAGAATTAGCAAAAGAAGAGAAAAGACAAAATGCTAGACCTGAGCTTGCAAACAAGCTCGAAGACATAAGTTCCTATGAAATGATTTTCCTCGGCTATCCCAATTGGTGGGGAACAATGCCGATGGCGGTATTTACATTTTTAGAGTCTTACGATTTCGCGGGAAGGACCATTGCTCCGTTTTGCACCCATGAAGGCAGTGGAATGGGAAGCAGTGAGCACGACATCAAAAAACTTTGCTCGAATACCAAGGTACTGCCCGGTTTAGCCATTCGAGGAAGCAATGTTAACAGAGCAGACAAAGATATTGCAGACTGGCTTAAGAGACTTGGTTTGATATCATAGTATACCGTAAATGAAAGGGGGAAAAAAGAATGGATAAAACCGAACCAAGAAACTTAAGCGGCAGAACAATTTTCCCACTTGGGCAAAAAGTTGAAAGTGAACATTTTACAGGAACAGTCTGGGTTGAAACGCTGGTTTCTAACGACGGCATTTTTAATTGCCCAATCTATAATGTTACTTTTGAGCCGGGTGCAAGGAATAACTGGCATAAACATCCCGGCGGACAGATTTTGCTTGTTACCGGAGGAAGAGGCTATTATCAGGAAGAAGGTCGGCCTGTACAGATAATCAAAGAAGGCGATGTTGTAAAAATCCAACCGGGTGTTAAACATTGGCATGGAGCGGCTCAGGATAGTTGGCTTTCTCATATCGCGATTACAGCCAATCCTCAAAAGGGTGAAGTTGAATGGATGGAACCTGTTTCTGATGAATATTATTTGCAGCTTAAAATAGAGGGAAAAGATGCATAGCCAAAGCACGTGTATAAAACAAACTTGGGTTAGAAACTTCTATCGAAGATAAATCAGTAAATGGGTGGAAGTTTCGCTTACACGGCTTAGAGTTAATACAATTGACCTCCTGAGAAAATGGTTGGATTAAGACAGGATTTAAAAATAATCACAAATTATACGCTGTTTCTTTAATATAGTAGCACGGGTAGTGCTACTATATTAAAACCCTTGATTTGGAGTTAACTCCGAGTATTAAATAATATTGTAGGGATGTGCAAAATTAATAAAAATAATCATGGCAAAAAACCATAATATGTATGACATACAATATATAGTAATTAAAACTGACAATCAAACATAAAGGAAGTGGTAAGAGAAAAGAAAAGACAAAAAGAAGGCTAAAAAAGGGCATAAATATCCTGTAGAAGTCAAATGTTAAAAAATGACATGAACTAGATTCAGCAAAAATTAGGCCGATTGCATCAAAACAACGAGAGATCTAAACTCATCAAATTTACCCAGTTTAATAGCTACAATAGCACAGTAAGCAAAGTAATATGGCCAAAAGTATTAAGGTTGCTGACAGAATTAATATTTCTGACATAAGCCTTTTCAAAATCCAGAGCTTTAAAGCGGGAATTATATCTTTCTGATTCAATCCTCAATTTATAGACAGCCTTGAAATATAGGGAATCTCTATTAATAGAGGACCTATAATCAGAAGATATAATAGCATACTTAGTACAGCCTCTATGCTTTTTGCCATTAAAATATTTAGGATGCTTTATAGGGCAGGCAGAATCATCTTTAGAATTACAGAACTTGCAAACAAATTTTTGCTTAATAAAACCATCAAAATACTGCTTGCCATCTTTAAGCATTTTAATACCCGCTTCACAGACCATATAACCATCATCAGTCAGAGGGGGATTTTTAGAATTACGCTTGTTAAGAGGAATAAAACAATAACCATGGAGAGTATCTCTAACAAAATTATAAACTCTCTTAACATCATACCCCTTATCGGCAATAAAATTAACATATTTAAGGTTAAACCACTTATTAGTCTTTTCAGGTAAAGACAAAGCAACTTCAAAATCGGGGACATCAGCGGGAGTAGTAGTTTCAGCGATAGGTAATCCAGAGATAGCATCAACAATAATATGATTTTTATAGCCCCAATAAAACTTATAACGTTTATTAGAAGAATCATTAGAAGCAGAATAAACCCAATAATTTACAATCCTTATCAGACTTAGGCTGATTATCTTTAGAGAATTTATTTTTAGAAAAAGACTTAGGGTTATTTAACTTAGTGTTAGCTTTAATAGGGGTAGAGTCCATGGAAATAAACTCACCAGAGATAATGTCCATATTTTTGAGGATATTGACTTGATTTTGAAAGATAGAGGTCAAATAATCATGAGAGAAGTCATTAATAAAACGGCGGAAAGTCCAATAAGAAGGAAGAGGTTTAAGGATGTTAAAGCCACAAAGATGAGCAATGATAAGATTATTGCGGAGATAATCTAAAAGGTCAGAAATTGTACCGAATCTTAAAGCTTAATAACAATAAAAGCTCTAAACATTGCATGATGAGAATAACCCTTACGGCCAGGACTAGAGGAAGGGAATTCAGGTATTGAAGACAAGTCTAGATTTTTAAACATAGAAGAATAGAAATCAATTTTAGACAGAGAAGTAAAGAGTTCAGGTATATTTAAAAGTAATTGAAGCTGGTACATGTAGGATTTCCCCCTCCTTAAAAAATATTTTCATGCGGTATATATAATAATTCGACAAATGGGAGGGGAAATCCTACATAAAAGATAAAAAATTCAAGAGTGATAGGAAAACTGTAGAATGGCTTAAATAAAGGCTTTTGAATTTTGCACAAGTCTAATTTAAAAAAATAATGTAGTGAAAGGAAGTTAAAAGAGGCTTAAGAAGGAATTTTTAAAATACATGTCGAAATATATAAAGTGTTTAATTAAATAAAAATGGGATATTTTGAATAATAACTAGAGAAATTTATATTTTTGAGAAAGGTAAGATAAAAATGTCACTAAAGACTCTTTTTAAAGAGGTTATGGATAATTATATAAAAGCAAGAACCTCACAGCCATTTAAAGGAAATAGAATAGGAGATATATTACGAAAAGAAATACCTCAGGAGATACAAAAATTTGATTTTATAGGTGATGAATATTTTATTAAAGGCTCTAATGGTCAAGGTAACTGGGCAGAAGTTCCTTGGGTTGCTCTTATGGACAAAAATATTACACAAACTACAATGGAAGGGGTATATATTGTTTATCTATTTTCTTCTGATATGAAAAGGCTATATTTAACTTTGAATCAAGGCTATACTAAGTTAAAAGATAAATATGGTAAACTTGTGGCCATTAAAAAAATGTTATCTCTTGCTTTAAAGATAAGGAGTAAAATGGAGGCAAAGGGATGGAATACAGATAATAATTTATCAATTGGCAATGAATTTTATGAAAAAGGGACAATATTTTATAAAAAATATGAGAATGATGATTTACCAGATGATGAAACATTAAAAAATGACCTTCATGATTTGATAAATATTTATAAAAATGTTTCTGTTTTAAGCGGTGAAGATAAGGAACAAATATATGAAAATGAGGAAGATTATATACCTGACAACAATACTAGTTATAACGTCAAAGATGAACTTGATTACATAAAAAGTTACATAAAAAATCATGGGTTTAGCTACAATGATAAGTTAATAGAAAATTTTTATTTATCCTTGAAGTCAAAGCCATTTTTAATTCTTGCTGGTATTTCAGGCACTGGGAAAAGCAAACTTGCAAGACTTTTTGCGGAGGCTATCGGTTGCAATACCAAGAATGGACGATTTATGTTGGTACCTGTAAGACCCGACTGGTCAGATTCTACGGAATTATTAGGTTACAAAGATATGCATAATAAATTTCATCCTGGTGTTTTAACAAATTTTATAAAAAAGGCTATAAACGATATAAATAGACCTTACTTTTTTGTATTGGATGAAATGAACCTTGCACGTGTTGAGTATTATTTCAGCGATATTCTTTCAATTATAGAGTCACGAAAAAAGGATGGCGATAGAATTGTTACAGATCCCCTTTTGAACAAAGAACTGTTAGATGAAAATTCTTTCCATGAATATGGCAATTTGTACATACCTGAAAATTTATATTTCATTGGCACTGTTAATATGGATGAGACTACGTTTCCCTTTAGCAAAAAAGTGCTTGATAGAGCAAATGTTATTGAGTTTTCTGATGTAAACCTCGATTATTTTGTTGGAGATATCGAAGAAATTACTGAAAAAGTATTAAACAATAGTTTTTTGAAGAGTGAATTTTTAACATTAAATGATTGTCTTGATTATAGGGAAATTATTGATGATGTGATTTTGGTTTTAAAAAAAATTAATGATGTTCTAAGAGAAGGAAATTTGCATTTTGGTTATAGGGTGAGAGATGAAATAAGTTTTTATATGATATACAATGAGTTAAATGGTTTAATGGATTTTGATGAAGCGATGGATTTAGAAATATTGCAAAAGATTTTGCCCAGGATACACGGAAGCAGTATCAGTATAAAGAAAATACTTGTCGAATTATTTAAAATATGTTCTGGCAATTATGAAGCCAAGTATGAATATGAGGATATGGATGTTAGTGATAAGATGCTTAAAGATATGGATAATTGTGTATATCCAAGGTCAGCAGAAAAAATTATTTATATGGTAAGGAGATATGAAGAAGATGGATTTACGTCATACTGGCTCTGATGTTGACCTGCTTTATATATCTACTCCGAAATTTGATTTTTCAATAAAAGGCAATCCCTATCATCCTAATGTTGGAGCTTTAAATATCAATGAAAACGTAAAGGCAAAAATATATATCTCGTGTACAGAATATACTGCTAAAATTTATTCACCAATAGAGGATAAGTTGGTGTCATATACGGGGGATAGTTATCCTCTTTTTTATGAACAGCAAAATTATGAAATTGTGATTGAGAAAAAAACTGATGATGAGGTGTCATTTTGGCATGAGAATATAAATATTAGGAACAAAGTACGTTTTGTAGGTGCTTCCAAAAGAGTATTATCAGGTATTATTAATTTTAAAAATGATATTGGATATTCAAAGCTTATTATGCTAGTGAATAATCGAGAATATCTAAAGGTAACTATTGAGGTTTTTCCCTCTAAAATCGACTATCAAAAGGATTATTATGCTCTTTTACAAGATATTAATAATGAGTTATACAATCTTATATTTGATTTTTATAAAAGGACATACTTTTATAGCATGACTAAAAACAAGGGAGGAAATAGCCTCACTGAATTTTTTGCGATTATAAATCAAGTTTTTGATAAGTTAAATAAGTCAATTATGATTGTGCTAAATATGCCCCATCATGTATTAAAAAAAGATAGAGAAATTCTCAAATATTATACTGCAAAAAGAGTTGACAGAGAGGGGATAAAATGGATTAACAAGCATCCTCAATATGTGAAGAACATTAATGGGGAAATAATAGTTGACAAAGTTTGCTCTGTAAAGAGTTCTATTACCTATGATACATATGAAAACAGATTGGTAAAATACATTATAAAATCTATAATAAAAAAGCTTAATTTAGTTAAGAAAAATTATGAAAAAGAATCAAGTATTGTTGATGAAAATATTAAAAAAAGCATTGAAGCGATGATATATAAGCTTGGAAGGAATTTAAATTACAGTTTTTTGAAAGATGTTGGAGATATATATACTATGAATTCACTTTCCCTTGTGCTTAATATGGCGCCAGGATACAAGGATGTTTATAAATATTATATTATGCTTTTAAAGGGACTTATGATAAGGGAATACATTTTTAAAATATCTATGAAAGATTTGGCTATATTATATGAATATTGGTGTTTTATCAAACTTAATTCAATATTGAGAGAAAAATATAATCTTGTAAAGCAAGGTATTATTAAATTTAATAATCGAGGACTTACTGTTACTTTGACAAAAGGCGAGGAGACTCGTGTTGAATATCAAAATCCAAAAAATGGGGAGATATATTCCCTAGTGTACAATAAGAAATTTAAATATGATAATATCCCAACTACACCTCAAATGCCTGATAGTATATTATCGTTGAGCAAAGTTGGATCAAACACTATATTTAAATATGTACTTGATGCAAAATACAAAATAAATCCTGCAGTTGTTGATACAGATTATTATAATAAATATCGTTCTCCAGGTCCGGAAGAAGAGGATATAAACACTATGCATAGATACCGTGATGCCATTGTGTATGAAAATAAAAATAATAAAAATTTTGAGAGAATGGTTTTCGGGGCTTTTGTATTGTTTCCATATTCTGACGAAGAAAAATATAAAGAACATCATTTTTATAAAAGTATTGAAAAAGTTAATGTGGGAGGACTGCCATTTTTACCTGGTTCTACTAAGCTTGTTGAGAAATTCATAGATGACCTTATAAATAATTCTTTTGAGTCAGCTTTTGAAGATTCAGTTTTTCAAGGTGGTACATATGAATACATTGATCAAGTAAAGTTTGATGATAAAGAAGTACTTGTTGTTCCGTTGTCAAGTAAAGAGCAGCTTGATATAAATCTCAAATATAATTTTTATCATATACCTTATAAAAATATTAAGTCTAGCGGTATGAAGTTTAAATATGTTGCGATATACCAGTCAATCAAAAAATTTGATAAAGAAGCTGGGATACACTATTATGGGAGGATAAAAGGTTTTGAAATAGTAAAAAGGAAAGATATAAAAGAAATACCAAAGGATTCTGATGAGTTATATGTGAAATTTGAAATAGAAGAATGGAAAAAGCTTGAAAGACCTATTACTTGTGGTCCTTTTGGAGTTACAAATCGTATATATACTAATTTGTTTCTTCTTAAGAATGCAAAAAACGTATCAGAACTTTGTATAAAAACAAAAGAAGACTATAGACTTTATTTGGAACTTAAGAGGTTGTATGAGCATCAAGAAGAATTTTTAAAAGTCAATATTAATAGTAAAGTGATTGACGAAAATACAAAAATAACAGGCTTTAAAATAGGGAATTTAACGATATTTATAAATGAGGGTTATTATAATATCTATAAAGATGATATTTTACGAGACAAAATACCTATAGAAGAATTTTCAAAAAGACCCAATGCAATTATAAAGAGGATAAGAAATAAGATGTAGTATATTTAAAAAAGAATTAAGTATCTTATCACCATTATAGGAAGTGAAATTATGTTAGACATAAAGATTGAGAAAATAATACGTTCAAAAAGAAAGACAATAGCATTGCAGATTACAGATAATGCTACTCTTATAGTGAAAGCACCTTTTGGTATAGATGAAAAGAGAATTTGGGAGGTTATAGAAAAGCATTCAAGGTGGATTGAGAAAAAAAAGAAGGAGAAAGAGGCAAGGGATCCTAAAGCTTTAAAAAAGAAATTTGTGAATGGGGAAGGGTTTTTATATCTTGGTAAGTATTATAAGCTGTATATAGTAGATAATCAGGAGATTTCTCTTAAGTTTGAAGATGGTTTTTATCTTTCAAAGAATGCTTTAGATAAAGCAAAAGAGGTTTTTATTGATTGGTATAAAAAAGAAGCTTTTAAGAAGATATCTGAAAGAGTCAAGTGGTATGCACAAAAGAGTAATTTAAAATACAATAAGATAAATATTACGTCTGCACAAAAAAGGTGGGGTTCTTGTGCTTCAAATGGAAACTTAAATTTTTCATGGAGACTTATAATGGCTCCTATTTCTGTAATAGACTATGTTGTTGTGCATGAGCTTGCACACTTGGAAGAAAGAAATCATGGAAAGAATTTCTGGATAAAAGTAAAGATGTTAATGCCGGATTATAAAAAGCAGGAAGACTGGCTCAAGAAAAATGGTTATTTGTTGAATTTGTAAGTGAAAATTAATTGTATATATTTTTAAGGAAGGAAGTAAAAAATATGGAAAAGTTTTATCAACCTGTTCTTGAGACTCCAAGGCTTATATTAAAGAAAATAAGTTTAGAAGATGCGGAAGACATGTTTGAATACGCAAGGGATCCAGAAGTTACAAAATATGTATCATGGGAATATCATAAAAGTATTGAGGATTCTGTAAAGTTTATTAATCTTTTGTTGTCAAAATATGCAAATAGTGAGCCTTCAGACTGGGGATTATATTTAAAAGAAAATGGCAAATTAATTGGAACATGTGGATATGTATTTATTGATGAAAAGAATATGACAGGAGAAATAGGGTATGTGCTTGGCAAAAAATACTGGAATAAAGGATTTATGACAGAGGCAGTTAAAAAAGTAATAGAGTTTGGCTTTAAAAAGTTGAATCTTAATAGAATACAGGCAAGGTGCAAGGTGGAAAATATACCTTCTGAGAGAGTAATGCAAAAAGTTGGTATGAAGTTTGAAGGGATATTGAGAGAAACAGTTTTTATAAAAGGGAGATTTTGGGATATGAAGATGTATTCTATTTTGAAAAGAGAGTATGAATTAAATAATTAGATTATAGACTAGAAAATTAATCAGTTTTTTTAGCCATCTAAGGCAATAAGCGCCTTATATTGGATGGCTTGTTTTGCATAAAATTTAGAATATTCTTTGTGTCTAAAAGAAATATTTAATTTTAATTATTCATTACAGACATAGATTAATATTTTGCAGAAGGTTTAATTATAAATTAAGCTATAGTTTAATTTGTAATTTTTCTGTATAATATATTCGTACAGCAATATGGTTACAAAAACAAATGAATACATAGGAGGAATTGGCATTGGAGATAATTATTGTAGCGTTTGTAGTTTTGCTTGACCAAGTGACAAAATATCTTGCAGTAAAATATCTTATGCCTATAGGAAGTTATCCTGTTATAAAGGATTTTTTTCATCTTACTTATGTAGAAAATAAAGGTGCGGCATTTGGTATGCTTCAGAATAAGACTCTTTTTTTTATAGTTATAACAATAATTGTAGGAGCTGTGTTGATTTATTCTATGATTAAATTACCGGAAAATAGTGTGTATAATTATACACTTGCTATGATTTTAGGTGGTGCTATTGGAAACCTAATTGACAGAGTAAGGCTGGGGTATGTTGTAGACTTTATTGATTTTAAATTTTTCCCTGCGGTTTTTAATGTTGCAGATTCTTTTATAGTTATAGGAGCTATTATATTAGGATATCTTATGATTTTTAAGGAGAAGGCGTGATGGGATGAACATAGTTGACAAGGTAGTTTTGCAAGGAGAAAAAGAGGATGAGGGAAAGAGAATAGATGTTTTCCTTGCGGCAGAGTTAGATTACACAAGGTCTTATATTAAAAAATTGATTGTGGATGGGCTTGCTTTTGTAAATGGTAAAACAGTAAAGCCCAGTTATAAGGTAAAAGAGAATGATAAGGTTGTTGTAAATATCCCAGAGGCAGAGAAAATTGATGTACTGCCGGAAAATATACCTTTGGATATTCTTTATGAAGACGATGATATAATTGTAATAAATAAGCCACAGGGAATGGTAGTGCATCCGGCGCCGGGTAATTACAGCGGTACACTTGTTAATGCACTTCTTTACCATTGTAAAAATTTGTCTGGGATAAATGGCATTTTAAGGCCGGGTATAGTTCACAGGCTTGATAAGGATACCTCTGGTGTGATGGTTGTTGCTAAAAATGATAAAGCTCACATAAGCCTTTCTAATCAAATAAAAGAGAGAAGTGTTTTTAAAAAATATGTCGCTATTGTAGAGGGAGTTATAAAAAATGAAGAGGAGAAAATTGAGGCACCTATAGGAAGGCACCCTGTTGACAGAAAAAAGATGGCTGTAATAGAGGATGGAAGATATGCTCTTACATTGTACAAAGTTTTGGAGCGTTTTAAAGAAAATACGTTGATAGAGGCGGTTATAAAGACAGGTAGGACTCATCAGATAAGAGTGCACATGGCTTTTATTGGTCATCCTGTTGTAGGAGACCCAGTATATGGATTTAAAAAGCAAAAGTTTAAATTGGAGGGGCAGGCATTACATTCACGTGTTTTAGGCTTTATGCATCCTACAAAAGGAGTTTACATGGAGTTTGAAGCTCCACTTCCTGAGTATTTTAAAAAATTGATAGAGATTTTGAGAAATAAATAAAGATAGGATTAAGTGGGAATCCTATCTCAGTTTGTTGACAAAGTAAAAAATTTTTTAAATAGGATATTTTGCAGCGTCACTCCGGTGTTCCAAAGCGACAAAACTAAACTCGACCCTCGGGTTCCGGCAGGGTTCCGGGCACATTCGACCTCCTTGTCTTAGTGCCCGCCTCCGCCATCCTTGGCTTCGGCCCTGCCTCCACCCTCGGTCTCATTAAGTTTTGTTATCGCTTTGTCACAAGTCGTTCCTTATGCAAAATATCCTATTTCCGAAAGTTTGTCTACAGTCTGAGATAGGATTAAGTGGGAATCCTATCTTTATTTACAAGGTATATCTCATCTCTTTCAGGAGGAGTTATCTCTTTTTTTCCATGGGCTGTTACCAAGTATTTTCCTTCTTTTGTTATTTTACCTACAATTGTAGCTGCTATGCCAATTTTATTTAAAGCATCGATTATTTTACTGCTGTCACTGGCAGTAATTATTATTGAACCGCTGGATATAAGTTTCAAAGGGTTTATGTCAAAAAAACGGCAAATTTCTTTTGTCTCAGGGCGTATTGGCAATTTTTCCTCATATATTTCAATGCCAAGGCCTGATGCTTCTGCGATTTCATAGGCTGCTCCTAGTATTCCGCTTTCTGTTATATCGTGTATTGCATTTGCACCATTTTGTGCTGCAATAAGTCCTTCTTCTATGACACTTATTTCGTTTATAAAACTTTGGGCTTTTAAAACAAAATCTTTATCGTAGCGCTTTAGCAGCAAATCTTCATAGTCAGTTGCTAAAATTGCTGTGCCTTCAAGGCCTAAAGCTTTTGTAACTATGACATCATCGCCTATTTTTGCGCCTTTTGTGGTTATGTACTCACCTTTTTTAGCCATGCCAATTGCTGTTGTGCTTATAATAGGCTTGTTTACTGTAGTGGTTATTTCTGTGTGGCCTCCTAAAACTTCTATGTTGAGCTTTTTTGCTGCTTTATCTATTTCTTCCATTAAATTATGGAGTACAGATTCATCACTGCCTTCGGGCAGCAGTATAGTTGATAATATTCCAATTGGCTTTGCGCCACAAGAAGCCAAGTCATTACAGGATATTATGACAGATAAAAAGCCACTTAATTTGTCTGCTGCTGTTATGGGGTCTGTTGAAAGGACTGCCACGTATTCGCCGAAATCGATTATGCTACTGTCTTCTCCTAATTGGGAGTGGACTAAAACTTCTTTTCTTTTAACGCCAAGATAAGGGAAAACGCTTCTTTTTAGTATTTCTACAGGTACTTTTCCTACTTCCATTTTGTCACATCCTTCTTTTAATATTGGTGTCAATACTAACATCTTAGCACAATTTTTATTTTTTTTAAACATTCCTATAGACAAGTTGAAAAGAATGTGATAATATATAGAAAACGAAGTCCTTTAAGCAGTCCTGTGAGGCTGGCAAGGTTACAAATAATGTAGCATAAAAAACTTCTTGCCAGTGCAAGAGGTTTTTTTGTGGAGGTTAGGAAGTTGAAGATAAAAGCAGAGATAATGGATGAAAAAGCTATAGACAGGGCACTTATACGAATAGCCCATGAGATTGTGGAAAGGAATAAAGGCATTGAAGATGTGGTTTTGGTAGGCATTAAGACAAGAGGAGTGCCTTTAGCAGAAAGAATAGCAAGGTATATATCGCGAATTGAAGGAAAAAAACCTCCGGTAGGGTCATTGGATATCACCCTATACCGTGATGACCTTACAACGGACCTTGAACAGCCAGTAGTCAAGAAAAAAGATATAGGTGTGGATGTGGTAGGTAAAATAGTGGTATTAGTGGACGACGTGATATACACAGGAAGGACTATAAGGGCTGCTATGGATGCGATTATCGATTTAGGAAGGCCTAAGGCAATACAGCTGGCAGAATTAATAGACAGAGGGCACAGGGAATTGCCTATAAAGCCAGATTATGTAGGTAAAAATGTTCCAACATCAAAAAATGAAATAGTAAATGTGATGTTGGAGGAAGTAGACAAAGTCAACAGAGTGGTAATAACTGAAAAGTAGTACCTTTAATTTAGCCCAGCGAGGCTAAAAAGGGAGAATTAATAGATATTCTCCCGGAGTATTAAATTTTGCGAAGGGAGGATTTTTTATGCCAAAATTCAAAACCCTAATTTTAACAGAAAAGAATATTTTATACAAAAAGAGTAGTGCCATTTCACATTATTGTGATGTGGTGACTACTCTTTTTTTAAAAGGAGGAAGGTAATGTGAAGAGAAAAGACCTGTTAGGCATTAAGGATTTATCGAAAGAAGAAATACTGGAAGTTTTAGAAACCGCAAAGGAGATGAAAAAAATTCTAAATGGAGAAAAATATTCGCAGATACTAAAGGGAAAGACAGTTGTAACGATTTTTTTCGAACCTAGCACGAGGACAAGACTATCTTTTGAGATGGCAACAAAGTATTTAGGCGCTCATTACGGCAATATAGAAGTGGCAACCAGCAGTGTTGCTAAAGGGGAGTCTTTAATAGACACCATAAGGACTGTTGAGATGATGAAGGCGGATGTGATAATAACAAGACACAACATGAGTGGAGCGCCGCATCTTATGGCAAAATACACTGATGCCTCTATCATAAACGCAGGAGATGGTATAAATGAACATCCTACTCAAGCCTTGTTGGACATGATGACAATCAGAGAAAAGAAAGAAAGCTTTGAAGGATTGAAAGTAGCAATAATAGGAGATATTATGCACAGCAGAGTTGCACGGTCAAACATATGGGGACTTAAAAAGATGGGGGCGGAGGTGAGAGCTGCAGGCCCTTCAACCTTAATACCTCCTGCAATAGAAAAAATGGGAGTTAAAGCTTACTACAATGTAGAGGAAGCTATAAAAGATGTGGATGTAGTGATGGGACTAAGAATTCAATTGGAAAGGCAAAAAAGTGGCCTATTCCCGTCAATTGACGAATACAGAGAGTATTTTGGGATAAATAAAGAGAGAATGAAACTTGCAAAACCTGATGCGATATTGATGCATCCAGGGCCTATAAACAGAAATGTTGAACTTACGTCAGAAGCAGCAAATGACAAGTATTCTGTCATAGAAGAACAGGTGACAAACGGTGTTGCTGTCAGGATGGCACTTTTAAAAATACTTTGTGAAAGGAGAAATTAAAATGAAGATGATTATAAAAAATGGTACTGTAATAGATGGGTTTGGGAGTGAAGTTAAAGCGGATATATTAATAGACTATGGTATCATAAAAGCGATTGACAAAAATATACAAGTCTCAGACGGGATAGTGATTGATGCAACAGGCAAATATGTACTTCCCGGTTTTGTAGACATGCACACCCATTTAAGGCAACCGGGATTTGAAGAGAAAGAAACTATTAAAACAGGTACAGAGGCTGCAGCAGCAGGAGGTTACACTACTGTTACCTGCATGCCAAATACAAATCCTCCTATAGACAATGAAATAGTAGTAGAATATGTAAAAAACATTGCGCAAAGAGAAGGAGTTGTAAAAGTACTACCTATAGGAGCTATGACAAAGGGAATGAAAGGCGAAGAAATAACCGAAATGGCAAAACTTAAAAAAGCAGGGGTTGTTGCCTTGTCTGATGACGGTTTTCCAATAATGAGTGCAGGGCTTATGAAGAGGATAATGACATATGGAAAAATGTATGACTTACTCATGATAACCCACTGTGAAGACAAAACATTAAGTGGCGAAGGTGTAATGAATAGCGGGGTAATTTCCACAATGATAGGATTAAAAGGCATACCAAGAGAAGCAGAAGAAGTCATGCTTGCAAGAAATATTATACTTGCAAAGGCTACTGGTGTAAGGCTTCACATCGCACATGTCTCAACAAAAGGAAGTGTCGAACTTATAAGAGAAGCGAAAGAAAAGGGAGTGAAAATAACTGCTGAAGTGACTCCTCACAATCTTACCTTGACAGATGAAGCAGTCTATAATTACGATACAAACACAAAAGCTTATCCACCCTTAAGGACAAGAGAGGATATAGAAGCATTAATAGAAGGATTGAAAGATGGCACAATAGATGCAATCGCGACAGACCATGCCCCTCACACTAAGGATGACAAAAAAGTACCTTACGACATAGCTGCTTTTGGAATATCAGGTTTAGAAACAGCATTTTCTGTGATAAATACTTTCCTTGTACAGACAGGAAAAATAACCATAAAAGAGTTAGTCAATTACATGAGTATAAATCCTGCAAATATATTGGGTATATCCAGTGGAATAAAGGTTGGCAAGACGGCGGATATTGTGATTGTAGACCCTTATGAAGAGTATGTAGTTGACAAAGATAAATTTAAATCAAAAGGAAAAAACACACCTTTCCATGGTATGAGATTAAAAGGAGTCGTGGAATATACGATAGTAGAAGGAGAAATAAAATACAAAAAGGATAGAAAAAAAGAAAAAATTGAGGTATAATTAGTAATAAATATTTATACAATAAAATGAATAAACTTTCAGTAAAGGATGAGGAATATGTTTATTGATAGGTTAATTGAAAATATAAAATCTAAAAAAAGTCCTGTAGTGGTAGGACTTGACCCCAGAATTGAAATGACGCCTAAGTTTATAAAGGATACTGCCTTTAAAAAAAGAGGCGAAAACATTGAAGGTGTGGGCGAAGCTTTATATCTCTTTAACAAAGGGATAATAGATGCAGTCTACGATATTGTACCTGCAGTCAAAATCCAAGTTGCTTTTTATGAAGCTTATGGGATAGAAGGATTTAAAGCTTTTTTCAAAACTGCTGAATACGCTAAAAATTTAGGGCTTATGGTAATAGCGGATGTTAAAAGAGGAGATATACAAGAGGTTGCAAAAATGTATTCAAAAGCTTATTTGCAAAACCAGTTGTTTGATGCTATTACTGTAAATCCCTATATGGGTGAAGACACTATAATGCCTTATGTAGAAGATGCGATTAAATACGATAAGGGTATATTTGCACTTGTCAAGACTTCAAATAAAGGTTCTAAAGATATACAGGATATAAAAACTGCAACAGGAGAATACGTCTATCAACGAGTTGCTAAAATAATAAATAGAATTTCAAAGTCAGCAGTTGGGAAATATGGCTATAGTTCTATAGGTGCAGTAGTAGGTGCAACTTATCCAGAGGAAGCAAAAGTGCTAAGAAAGGAAATGCCAAATTGTTTCTTTCTAGTGCCAGGCTATGGGGCACAAGGGGGGACTGTTGAAGATATAATGGATTGTTTTGATGAGAATGGACTTGGCGCGATAATAAATTCTTCCCGGAGCGTTATCTATGCGTATCAAAGTCCTTACTGGAAAGATGTATATTCTGAATATGAGTATGCACAAGCGGCGAGAGCAGAGGTAATTCTTATGACAGGCATGATTAACAATGGGCTTGTTAAAAGAAAATACATCGCTTGTTGAGGTGAAAGATGAAGAGCAGGATATTGTCTAATGAAAAGATAGCCAGTGGCATTTATAAATTGGTATATGAGTGGAAGGGGGGAATACCTTCTCCAGGCCAATTTGTAATGGTGGACTGCAAAGACAAGACTTTTCTAAAGAGGCCTATAAGTGTATGCTCTGCTGATGACAAATCCATGACAATTGTATATCAGGTTAAAGGGGAAGGTACTAAAAATTTATCCGAAATGAAAAAAGGAGATACAATTGAAGTCACAGGTCCTCACGGACATGGCTTCAAACTATATGAGGACAAAAATGTGTTAATAGTAGGTGGGGGAATAGGCACTCCTCCCCTTCTATACCTTGCTAAAAAAATCAAAGCAAAAAATTTGTATATTGCGTTGGGATTTAAAAGTGAAATTTTTCTTGTGGAGGAGTTTAAAAATTTAGGAGAAGTTATTGTCACGACAGAGGACGGAAGTTTTGGGAAAAGAGGAATGGTGACACAAGCAATTGAAGATATAATTGATAAGATTGACATAATATATGGCTGTGGACCAAAGCCTATGCTAAAAGCTCTTAAAGAGATTTCTTTGAAAAATAATATTCCTTGTCAAATATCTGTAGAAGAAAGGATGGCTTGTGGCATAGGAGCTTGTCTTGTATGTGCTTGTAGAGTGAAAAAAGATGGTGGTTTTGAGTACAAAAGAGTGTGTAAAGATGGTCCCGTCTTTTGGGCTGAGGAGGTGGAATTTTGAATTTACAAGTTGTAATTGGAAAACTTAAATTAAAGAATCCAGTAATGGCAGCTTCAGGTACTTTTGGATTTGGAAGAGAGTACGGAGAATATATTGATTTAAATCAATTAGGAGCGATAGTTGTAAAAGGACTTACAGTAAAACCTAAAGAAGGTAATCCACCTCCACGAGTTTATGAAACTCCTTGTGGAATGCTAAACAGTGTAGGGCTTCAAAATCCGGGTGTAGATGCTTTCATTGAGAAAGAGCTGCCTTTTTTAAGAGATTATGATGTTGCTGTAATAGTGAATATTGCAGGAGAAACCATTGAGGAATTTGCTTATATGGCAAAGAAGCTTGATATAGATGGTGTTGATGGAATTGAAATAAATGTCTCCTGTCCAAATGTGAAAAAAGGTGGTATGGCTTTTGGAATAAATCCTGATGATATATTTAATATAACAAAAGAAGTAAAAAAAGTTACACAAAAAACCGTTATTGTAAAATTAACACCAAATGTGACGGATATTGGGGTTTGTGCTAAAGCAGCAGAAGATGGAGGAGCAGATGCTGTATCTTTAATTAATACAATTGCAGGGATGGCTATAGATATTGATACAAGAAAACCTGTTTTTAAGAATGTCATTGCAGGATTATCAGGGCCTGCTATAAAGCCTATTGCCCTTAGGATGGTGTATGAGGCAGTGAGAGCCGTGAAAATTCCTGTTATAGGTATGGGCGGTATAAGTTCATTTAAAGATGCATTAGAATTTATGATTGCGGGGGCGAAGGCAGTGGCAATTGGCACTTGTAATTTTGTGAATCCCAATTGCACAATTGAGGTTATTGAGGGGATAAGACAATATATGGTTTTAAACAATATAGAGGACATAAATGAGATTATAGGTTCTTTAAAGGTTGATTAAAGGGGATGAGAAAATGGAAAGAGAAGAAGTCTTAGAGATTTTTAGCAAGTTAGGAGTAATTAACGAAGGACATTTTTTATTGACATCAGGAAAACACAGCGATACCTATTTGCAGTGTGCGAAAATATTCCAATATCCTAAATACAGCGAAATTTTTAGTAACGAGTTGGCGCTAAAATTTAAGGATTACAAAATAGATGTTGTAATAGGACCTGCAATTGGAGGAATTATATTAGCCTATGAAGTTGCTCGTCAGGTTGGAGCAAAAGCTTTTTTTGCAGAAAGAGAAGAAGGAATGATGAAGCTAAGAAGAGGGTTTGAAATCAAAGAAGGAGAAAATGTGCTTGTAGTAGAAGATGTAGTGACAACAGGGGGCTCCGTAAAAGAAGTTATAGAGTTAGTCAATTCCTTAAAAGGTAATGTAATAGGAGTTGGAAGTATAGTTGATAGAAGCGACGGAAAGGTAAATTTTGAAGTTCTTTTTAAGTCTGTGGTAAGCTTGTACGTTGAAGCATTTGAAAGAGAGGAATGCCCCCTTTGCAAAGAAGGCATTCCTCTTGTAAAGCCGGGAAGCAGGAAATTTTAAGGTATAAGCATATTTATAACTCTCATTGTCTCAGGTCCTACAATTCCATCAACTTTAAGGCCATTGTCCCTTTGAAATCTCATAACAGCGTTTTTGGTTCTTGGTCCAAAAATGCCGTCTATTGGACCAGGGTCATAGCCTAAACTTTGAAGAATCATCTGAAGTTGAAGAACATCGTATCCGACGGTACCCTCATATAGAAGCCTGGAGCCTAATTGTTGCCTCTCCATTTTTTCACCTCATTTATACACTTTCCCTATTACACAATATGATAAAACAGGGAAAGTGTTCTTTTTATAAGACTTGTAGAATTAGGCACTTTAAGTATTGAGTTTCTTCAGAGGCTAATAATATTGGATGGTCTTTTGATTGAGTACGTTGTTCTACAAGTCTTACATTTCTTTTAGCATCATTGGCTGCCTCTTTAATGACACTTAAAAACATATCTGGTTTTATATGCTGTGAACAAGAACAAGTGATGAGAAAGCCTCCTTCTCTTAGAATTTTTAATGCTCTTAAATTTATTTCTTTGTATCCCCTTAATGCGTCTTTTACAGTTTCTTTACTTTTTGTAAAGGCAGGGGGATCTAGTATTATAGTATCAAACTTTCTGCCTTCTTTATCATATCTTCTTAATATGTCAAAGGCGTTGTCACATACGAAATTACATCTTCCTTGATAACCATTTAGTTCTACATTCTTTTTGGCCATTTCAATGGCTTCCTCAGAGATGTCGACTGTCTCGACTCTTTTTGCTCCATAGTGTAGGGCATGTACTGTAAATGAACCAGTGTGGCTGAAACAATCAAGAACTTCTGCATCTTTGACATAATTTTGAATTGCTCTTCTGTTTTCTTTTTGATCTAAAAAATATCCAGTCTTTTGGCCATTTTCAATGTCTACCCAAAATTTTATTCCATTTTCTTCAAATTGTTGCATTGTGTCAAACTTGCCGTACAAATAACCTTTTTGCTGTGGAAGGCCCTCTAATTCTCTTACATTTACATCATTTCTTTCATAAATTCCTTTGGGATTTAATATTTCGATAAGAAGCTTTACTATTGTTTCTTTATATCGATCTATACCTAATGAAAGTGTTTGAAGAACGAGATAGTCACCAAATTTGTCCACGATTAAAGCAGGTAAAAAATCTGCTTCTGCAAATACGACTCTACAGGAGTTTAAATTGTCCATAACCTTTTTTCTGTATTCCCAGGCTCTTTTAATTCTTTTTCTAAAAAATTCTTCATCTATTTCTTCATGAATATCCCGGGTCAATAGTCTTACTGTTATCATGGATTTTAAATTTATATAGCCTTTTCCTATGAATTCTTTTTTATGATTTAAAACATTTACAATTCCACCTGGAGTGTAATCTCCTTCAATTCTATCTATTTCGGTTTTGTAAATCCAAGGGTGTCCGCTTAAAATCCTTTTAATATTTGTGTTTCTTAATATAACGTCTGTCATAATATCTCTCCTTGCAACTTTTGATAACTTCTTTATATCATAACCGACCAAAATATTCAATTGTA